>CAMWNL010000304.1 GCA_947175585.1 uncultured Bacteroidales bacterium
CGGTAGCGTCAGTTGTGTTTAAGTGACAGGGCTACGTCCGGGTCAGAAGCTATGAGACGAAGAAAGCGGGTCATCTCGGTGGCCGCGTCAATCATCGAATCATCCATATTGACGTCGATAATCTGCGCGCCGTCGTCGACCTGCTTGCGAGCGATGGCGAGCGCTTCATCATAACTTCCTTCCTTAATCAAGCGCAAGAACTTGCGTGAGCCGGCAACGTTGCAGCGCTCGCCGACGTTGATAAAATTGCTCGCCGGAGATATTTCAAGAGTTTCCAGTCCGGCAACACGCAATTCCGAGGGTAGAGTGGGAGCTATGCGTGGAGCGTAGTGAGCAGCGGCAGATGCAAGGGCCCGGATGTGGTCGGGAGTCGTGCCGCAACATCCTCCGACAATGTTCACCAATCCACGACTCATCATCACGCTGACGGCTTCAGCAAAACTGTCGGCAGACTCCTTGTAGCAGCCGTTTTCGTCAGGCAGTCCGGCATTAGGGTGGCAGCTGACAGCCAACGGTGTAATAGCCGATAGTTCTTCGATAAACGGCTGCATGTCGCGCGCGCCCCAAGAACAGTTGAGTCCGACAGAGATAACGTTGTCGTAGGCCGCTATTGAAGTGACAAACGCGCCGAGGGTCTGACCGGACAGGATTCGGCCTGACGGTCCGGCAAGAGTGGCCGAGACCATTACGGGGAGCTGGCGGTTGAGGCGTTCCGACACTTGTCGTGCAGCTTCCAGTCCGGCTTTTAGGTTAAGAGTGTCAAAAACGGTTTCAAATAATATTAAGTCGACACCGCCTTCAGCCAAGGCTTCGATTTGCTCTCGATAAGCTCTGAGAAGCGCGTCGTAATCTACATCCCGATATGCAGGATCATCCATCTTAGGGCTCATCGAAGCCGAGCGGTTGGTCGGTCCGACTGAGCCGGCAACAAATATTTTACGGTCGGGGTGTTCAGCCATGAATCTGGCGGCTTCAGAGCGTGCGAGTTTGGCCGCCGCCCGGTTTATATCTTTGACGAGTTTTTCGGTCGCGTAGTCTGCTTGCGATATGGCGTTGGCATTAAACGTGTTGGTCGAGATAATGTCTGTTCCGGCCACTAAATATTGACGGTGGATGGCGGCTATTTTTTCAGGGTGAGTTAGGCACAGCAGGTCATTGTTGCCTGCTAACTGGCAATTACTGTCTGCAAACATATCACCTCGAAAGTCACTTTCTGTCAGCTTCAATCGCTGAATCATAGTGCCCATCGCACCATCCAGCACCAATATCTTATCTGTAAGTTTTGTATTCATATATATGATGTAGGGACGCATCCTGATGCGTCCATTTTCGTGAATCGGACGCACCGGGGTGCGTCCCTACAATGCTTTATTTATATATCGCCCGGGCGATTTCACGGACGCTGTCTGCGGCGTGGACTGTGTAGAAGTGGATGCCTGGAGCCCCGTGCTCAATCAGGTCACGAGTCTGGCTGATACCCCATTCGATACCGATGCGAGCTGCCTCCTTGTCGTCAGCAGCGTTGCGCAGTCTTGAAGCAAGCCCTTCCGGAATATCAGAACGGAAAACCTTGGGTAACACCGACAGCTGGGCTTTGCGTGTGATAGGTTTAATGCCTGGGATGATTGGCACCATAATGCCTTCGCGGCGACAGCGGTCAACGAAGTTATAGTATTTTTCGTTGTCGAAGAACATCTGTGTAATCAGATAGTCTGCTCCGGCAGCAACTTTCTGTTTGAGATAATGAATGTCAGAATCCATATTAGGCGCTTCCTCATGCTTCTCCGGATAGCAAGCCATGCCGTAGCTGAACTTTGTCTCAATTCCTTCGACGTGCATATCGTCAAGACCACGTCCTTCGTTAAAATCATTGATCTGTTTCTGCAGATCAGTTGCATGAGCGTTGTAGAGCCGTTGGTCAGACCAGTTGGGATCATCGTTTTTTGCATCACCGCGGACTATAAAAAGATTGTCAATGCCAAGAAAGTTGAGGTCGAGCAGGGCATACTCGGTTTCCTCTTTGGAAAAACCTTTGCAGATGATATGAGGCACGGGTATTATGCCATATTTATATTTGATGGCGGCGGCGACGGCTACTGTGCCCGGGCGGCGGCGAACGCTGACCTTGCGGTGCAGCCCGTCGGGCTGCGGCATATAGACCGATTCGCTGTGATGAGACGTTATGTTGATGAATTTCGGGTCAAACTCAGTGAGTTTGTCGATGATGTCATAGACCTTGTAGATACTGTTGCCTTTGAGGGGCGGCAGGATTTCAAACGAGAATAACGGTTTGTCGCTCTGGCGTAAATAATCTATGACTTTCATAAGCTGAATGTATATAAGAAAATTGGGATTTATTCAGAAATCTGTGGAATAGCACCACAAATTTACTGAATAAATCCCAATTATAGGACTTAGCTTGCGCTAAAAATTACTTAACGATAACTTTCTGACCGTTGACAACGTAGATACCGGCAGGGAGAGCGTTGACTTCGTCAGCGTTAGCCTGACGGGCAACACGGATGCCCTGGAGGTTGTAAACGTCAGCAGTAGTGTTTTCGCCACTGATTACGCTTTCGATACCTGTGGTGCCGTTAGAAACCTTAACGGTAGTGTCGCCTTCGGTTTCGAATGTGTAGACACCGTCAACAGCTTCGATAACAGAGTCGCCTACAATCACTGTGAGAGCAGCGCCTTCACGAGCAACGGGAGCGATAGTGAACTGAGTCTTGCCTACTGCGCTTACGGGTTCAGTGGGATCAACAACAGCGAGGATATCTTTCTTAACTTCATAACCGTCAAGAGTGCCATCGACCATGTCGAATGTTACAGTGTGTTCGATTGCATTTTCGGGCACGAAGAAGAGTTTGATTACTTCGTTATCAACAATGTTTTCGATAGTGTAGTAAGAGTAGTAAGACTGCACGATTTCTTCATAGTTGCGATATAATTTGCTGTCTGTAGTTGCACCGGTAGCGCTTACAGTAATCTTGCCGTCTTTTTCGCGATAATCCACTAAGGTGTAGCCTTCAGTAGCGTTGATTGAGAAACCGCCACGGCTGAACTGGAGACCGTACCAGAGATTTGTAAGGTCATCAGCATAGAATACGACGTTCATATCGCGAATAACCTTACCGGTTGTGATTTCAAACTTCGAATTTTCTTTGAGAGAAATAGCAGTTGAAGAAGACCAAGTGCTTACAGTTGTTTCTTCGTCGAAAGCTGCATCATAGAGTCTGAGAACTTCATAACCGTCGCGAGCTGTTACGTTGAAACGGTTGTCCTCACCGTTATTTTTGAAAGATACGGTGTTTTCTCCGGCAACGAGTTCAACATCGGTGTAGGGATAATAATATCTTGTAACCTTAACGGCATCGGGATCATCAACTACAATTACACCGTCAGA
>CAMWNL010000305.1 GCA_947175585.1 uncultured Bacteroidales bacterium
GTTCGCGCAAGGCAGCCGGCAGCATACGGAGTGAAACCATGCCCGACGAGACAAACAGATACAGACCGCCGCCAATCCGCAGAAAAAAGAGCGGATCCCCACAGACGATTTCTGCGATACTGGCGATCGACGAACTGATGTCGGCAATACAGGTCATGGCTGAAGAATCATTTTAAATCAACGGGTCAGGGCGATGGCGTTTTCGTTGGCAATTCGACGGATATTGAGCAGGGCATAACGCATGCGCCCAAGAGCAGTGTTGATGCTGACACCGGTAGCCTCGGCGATTTCCTTGAAGCTCAGGTTGCGATAATATCGCATCACCAATACCTGACGCTGTGAAGCCGGCAAATGTTTGATAAGGCGACGGAGATCAGCACGGATCTGATTGTCAATCATAAGATCTTCAACGGTGTCTTCGCTAAGCTCCTTACGATTGAGGACATCGAAATTCTCGTCGTCGGCCGACACTGCAGCCTCGGCTTTTTCCTGACGGAAGAAGTCGATGACGAGATTACGGGCGATACGGTTAATCCAGGCAGAGAACTTGCCGGTTTCGGTGTAACGACCCTGACGGATAGTTGTAATGGCCTTGACAAAAGTCTCCTGAAATATATCTTCAGTCAAATCTCTGTCTTTTACAATCTGAAAAATATAATTGAACACTCGAGACTGATGACGTTGTAACAAAACGTCGAAAGCCTCATTATTACCTTTTGCGTAAGCTGCAACCAACTGATCGTCGGTCTGCTTGTTGAAATTTTGCATTTACTATTCTTCTTAATTGATTAGAGTAGAAGTGTAGCTATAGGCAGATGAGGTTTAAAAGAGGTAAATAAATTGTAATCTAATTAGTTCTGTAATTTTGTCGGGTTAAAGAGGACTATTCTGCGCCTCTCTCTTATGCAAAGATAGCAAATTGATCTGATCCGGACAAGAAAAGAGATGTCGGTTTTGTATTTTTTAACGGAATCAATACAATAATTTTTTTTGATATAAATCCACGGGCTAAGCAATAAAGAGGGCTGTGGCATCGTTTATCAAACAAATGATAACTCTTTTTAACAACGATATTGCCTATGAAGCAAATTTCTACTCCATCGTTCCGACAGTTCAATAATGAGCCGTCACAATATGACGCAGTGCGTCCGAGCAAGATGACCCTTGAGTTTATAAGGAGTTTTGCGAGAGCATGCAAGCCGTTGCAGATGAGCAAGGGCATGTTGAACATGTCAACAATAATAATCAATTAACAATCACATTTCTGCTGACATGAAAAACAATAGACGCAGCTTTCTCAAACAAGTTGCAGCTACGCTCGGCGTGGCCGCGTGTGCGAAATATCTCACATCATGTACATCGGCTAACGCAGCAGAGTCTGACGAGGCCGATCACAGTCTCGCAGGAAAATTTGTAACTCCCGACCGTTTTCAAGGCATGCCGATTAAGGCGACTTTTCTCGACGAGGTCAGTTGGGATATACCACACCAGAACTGGGGTCCTGTAGAATGGGACCGTGACTTCGCGAGTATGAAACGAATGGGCATCGACACCGTGGTGCTTATCCGCGCCGGTCTCGGCAGCTGGGTCGCCGCTCCGTTTGAGTCGGTGATGGCTTCGCGAGATGATATAATGTATCCGCCGCTTGATCTTGTAGAGATGTTTCTGACTCTGGCTGACAAGCACGACATGAAATTTTATTTCGGAATGTATGACTCCGGTTATTTCTGGCATATCGGTGAGTATCAGAAAGAAATTGATGTCAATATGGCTCTAATCGACGAGGTGTGGGAGAAATACGGTCATCATAAGTCGTTTGCCGGATGGTATCTATCTCAGGAGGTGAGCCGCCGCACCCGTAATATCGCCAAGATTTTTGCCGAAATGGGCAAGCATGCCAAGGAAGTGTCGGGCAATCTGCCATGTATGATCTCCCCATACATCCATGGTGTCAAAACTGACCAGGTTATGAGCGGAGACAAAGCTACAACTGTCGAAGAACAGGAAAAGGAATGGAACGAAATATTGAGCGACATCCAAGGTGCCGTAGATATCCTCGCATTTCAGGACGGTCAGGTGAACTATGGTGAACTCTATGACTATCTTAAGGTCAACAAGGCTCTGGCCGATAAGTATGGCATGCAGTGCTGGTCGAACGTCGAGTCTTTTGACCGCGATATGCCGATACGCTTCCTGCCTATCAAGTGGGAAAAACTTCTCTACAAACTTGAAGCTGCGCGTAAGGCAAGAATGGAGAATATCGTGACATTTGAGTATTCTCATTTTATGAGTCCTAATTCTGCGTACTCACAGGCTGGAAATCTCTATAACCGCTACCGCGAACATTTCGGGATCTCATAAGCACCGTTCCCGTGGTAATAATAAAGTATATGGCCGTATTTCGATTTGTATGAAATACGGCCATATTTATTAACCATATTTATTAATTTGTAAATCAGATTTTGGCTGACACTCCAGGGTCTGTCCCTACATTATTGGGGGGAGATTATCTGCTGCCGAAGACTATGCCTTTTCGGATGCGCTTCTGCAATTCACGGACTCTGTCAAAACAGATGTAAGTCAGCACAATAATGCCGAAAAGGTTAAACCAGGCTTTGCCTGACGACGGATCCATGACAACATACCAAATACGAGCTACAGTGCAAGCTAAACCGATAACTAATAAAACTAATGATATGTTGCGCTTAACGCGATTGCTGAGTTTCATAACCTTTAGATTTTATCATATTTTACGCAAAGATAGCGAATTAGGACTATTTCTCCAAATAGATTCGAGAAATCATATAGCATAAAAAATGACCTCGTCCATATTTTTTTTGGAGGACGGGGTCATTTTATGTCAGATAGGGCCTATCAGGGCCTTACGGGGTCGAAGCCTGCGGCTGAGACGGCGGCGAAGATGGCTTCGTCGTCCGGGTTACCTTCGACTGTCGCGACACCGCTGCTGAGATTGACGCTTACTGATTGCACACCGGCTACGGCTGCGATAGCATTCTGAACGCTTTTCTGGCAATGAGGGCAGTTCATGCCTTTAACGATATATTCTTTTGTCATTTCGTTGGTTGTTTGGTGGTTATGAATATGTGGATTAATAAATCTTGAGATGAGTGCGATAATGAGGAGCACGGCAAGTACGACCGCGCATATAGCAGGGAAAAGGCCTGGGCCGGCAGTCTCGCCGTGACATCCGCCGATATGGACATTCATAATGTTGGGGAACCATTCGCGTGGCAACAAATAGTCTGCGGCAAGGCCAAAGAGGATTGCCCCGACAACGATCGACGTGATATAGATGGTTGCAGCGCGGCGTCCTAATTCGCGTGTCAGTAAGGTGACAGACGCGAAGTTGGCTGCCGGACCGGCCATAAGGAGCACGAGGGC
>CAMWNL010000306.1 GCA_947175585.1 uncultured Bacteroidales bacterium
CAATTCCTTCGTAATGTCCTTTCTCAAGTCCTTCTGCAAGACCTTTCTCAAGTCCTTCGGCAAGTCCATTCTCAAGTCCTTCGGCAAGACCCTTCTCAAGTCCTTCCTCAAGCCCCTCTTTTCTGGCCGTATCCAGCACATCGTTCTGAACCCGCAGATTATCGAGATGTTCATCGTAGGCACGTTTCTCTTTGGGCGACATCGATAGGATACGGAGTTTTTCCCTTACTTGCTGAAGTCCGGGTGTGCGGGTATCTTCCTTGATCTTTCCGGTCTTAAGATAAGTTATCCACTCATCGAGAGGCGTATCCGGTATTTTATCGTACGCGTTCACCCTCACAAGATAATATTCCGGGAACACCTCGCGCGGCAAGTGCGGAACTATTACTCCTTCCTCTTTGATGTTGACAAAAAGATCATTGCCTGTATGAATTCCTTTAAACACGGTCTGTCCATGATAGACATAATCATCTCCCTGGCCGTAATCGCAGTATAGGATGCTGATCGAATACACCTTCTTGACCTGGTCATACTTGTCGCCGATGTTTATATGCTCCGTAATTGCCTTGCAGGTTCCGTAAAGTATACGTTCAAGATAATACAGCTGACGCGTCAGTTGCACTTCAATGATGATGATATGACCCTTGCTGTTCTTAGCCTTGATATCCACTCGGTTGAACTTATCGCGATCGTTTTCTTGATTCGATTCGCTCTCAAGCAACTCCACAATTTCCACATCCTCACCAAGAAGCACGGAAATCAGACCCTCGAGAATATCGAAGTTTGCCTTATCTCGCAAAATATGTTTGATGGCCCAGTCGAACCGTATATAAAGATTATCTTGATCCATAATCAGTCTTGTTTCCTGTTTTGTTTAATGTACTCACTGCAACATTCCATTGCTCTCCGCAAATATAATCATTTTCCACGTATCTGCAAATATGACACCTATTTACTTTTGAGATATTCGATCAAGTCAGGGTTCTGAAAATGTGGCACGCCGTCTGAAACAAATGAGCCATCCCTACATATAAATTTATAAGTCGGGAATCCATTCACGCCGAGAGCTCCTATGATCTGATTGCATGTGTCATCATCATTAACAAAAATCTGAACGGCATTGTCTATTGTCGGAGCTATTTTTTTCCAATCCTCGATATCTGACTTAAGCCATAAAATCATAAACACGACATCTGTTCCCTCAAAATGTTTTCTAATCTCCCTGCTTTCATTGATTGCCGCACGACAGGGACCGCACCATGTGGCACTCACATCCAGATAGACCGGTTTCCCTTTGCAGGAATCTCTTATCCATTGCAATGCATTACCATTCCCGATCTCCACGATTTCACCTTCGCTATAAACATAGAATTCACTATCACTGATGTCGGTCAGCTTTAATTCACATTCCCGGTTAATTCCAAACACAAGATCGTAATAGTCCTCATTATAAAAGTCTGACCGCGATGGAAGATGTTCGGCATATTCCCCATCCAAAGCATACAAAATATCGCGCAAAGTGCTTTTCGGCAAAGACGTTACGAAGTCCGGCTTCAATTCTCCCAAACCTGACACATGATATGGAAAGATCATCAGCTTTGTATTATCCGGATTCAAAATATCAAAAAATTCGTCAGTAATGAACGCTATCCTGTCATCGGCCGACCTGTTGAGCCAATAATCCAACGACATATTTGACATATCGTACAAGGCTGCAACCCGGAGCATCGATGTCACATCCTCCCCTATTTTATTTTCAGCAGCATACTTTTCCAGATCTCCCTTCACACGCTCATATTCACTCCTGAATATTGACATATACTCCTTGTTGTCAATACTATCCTTAGGAAGTTCGACTCCATAAAAGAGAGGATCCAGTGCTTCATAAGCGTGTGCGAACTGTTCGTTAAAACATCCTTTATCTCCCGATACATGATATTCATAGGGTTGCTTGGATGCATCTATTGTGATATGTATTGAATCTCCCGGTTCTGTATACAGATTAATAAATCTGCCTCGTGTGTAATTGATTGTAAAGGAATGAGGATATGCCAAAGGTATAGTCTCGCAAAACATCGTCGTGGAATCAAGACTCACTACTCGCCTTTCGCTATTCTCTCGCGGGTCACATTCATTGATTATCAATGTCCGGGCGCCATCCGGCAATATATTCTTAACTTCTCCTGACACAATTATTGACTCCACGGCATGAGAATAAAATTTCACCGACATCACCGCCAGCAGCATCGATATGATTAAGATAGAATTACGCATAACTTGTGATCGTATTACATTGGAATACGCAAATTTAACAAATTTTGCGATGCCTCCCTTATCTTTCATTCAGATTTTATTGAAGTTGTTTAAACTTCTCCGGTCAAACTCTTAAACAACTTCTATAATTTTATTGCTCTGCAAAAAATTTATCGCTATATTTGCTAATCGAAACAGTTCCCTAATACTCTTTACAGTTATCGTGACACGAATGAATATATCACGCCTGCTTCCGACAGGTGGATTTTTAGCAATTTTGGCAGGAATCGCAATGCCCGTTTCTGCGAAGTGGCTGCCAACCGAGATTCACACAGGCATAAGACTTCTGGATTGCAGTTACGACCGGCAGCACCTCCGCAATGCTACGCCCCTCGTCGACTCTCGTCGCTGGAGCGTAGATCCTCAACAGACTTCCCGAAAGATATTTATCACCGCGCTTAATGACAGCGCCAGCGCGACAACAACTACTTACCGATTCATAGCACGCGAAGATATGTCGGAGAGCGGTGTGGCTGTGGCTTACGATTTCAGCGACTGGAGCAGCGACAATTATGTAATGATTCCGGCTTCGGTTTATAACGGCAACCGACAGCGGATCGTGAACAGACGCTATGCGACCGGTCTGGACCCCACGGACTACGACCGTCGTGATCTCGCTCTGACCTCAAACCCTATACCTCAGCTCAACCCTGATTTCGGAATGCCTTCACTGCTGGAGGTAAGCGTATGCAATGCTGCCACCCCGGCTATTGCCATCCTTGACCGCCGAGGTAAAGAGGCGGTCATACTCCTCACCGAACAGGGTATCCCTGAAGGAGATACCATACATGATCATGCGCTTATCGTTGAGGAAAGTGCCGACCGTTCGGTAGCATCGGCCGTAATAGCCGCGCCGGGAGTAAGGGGAAAGAAACCTGAATTCATCGGTTTCAGCGATAGCCCAGACAGAGCCATGAATTTTGTAAAGGGTGACACACTGACTATAAGTGTGACGGAAGTGAGATTTGCCGCCCTTAACACCAACGATCTGCTGTGCGGTTTTATGAACGTACGCAAATATCACACGTCAGCGACATCGCGCGAACCGCGCAATTTCTATCCTATGAGCCGTATGC
>CAMWNL010000307.1 GCA_947175585.1 uncultured Bacteroidales bacterium
CTACAAGGGGGGTGCTACGCTCTGTCGTCATATACTCATCGACAACCGCGTCTATCGCCTCGCCATTGCTCACAACATGCAACTCGTCGGCAGGTAACAGGCGCGAAATGACTGGTAAATCACCGTTTACATCTATCTGACTATCAGCTGTAGTATATAGTAACGAAAGCTCATGGAAGAAATCGCGGTTAAGCACCCGGCATATTTCACCAAGCTTGTCTGTAGCGATATGTGAGCGTTTGAAAATGTCGTAAACTGACTGACGCTCGATGCAGATATTATCGGCAAACGTCTCGACCGCCATGCCCTGACGCTTTACTTCTTTCTTTATCTCCTCTCCAAGATGATATTTTGCCATAATCTATTAATTAATTGTTTATAAGGCAAAGATAGTCAATTTTCGCCTCATATCTCCCACTTTCCTTGTCGAAAAAAGCTTACAATCGGTGGGTATGGTATTACTCCTCAGTGCGATGCAAGAAACAACATTCAGGATGTTGCTTGGTGAAAGCCCAGTTGCCTGGTGAGCTGACGCATTTGAGTATAAGATTCTGCATTTTTCTATTCTCGCCCAGCTTAGCGATCGGTATCCAAGGTTCGCGCCAGTAGTCCCTATCTAATCCGACCAAATCTAAATCACCCATATTATGAATAGTCGTTGTTGTCATATGGCAGACCACCTCCCCATCTTTCAAGCCAAAACGAGTAATTGTTGGTATCCTTTTCTCTTGATAATCCTCTTCGACTTGTCCGAAGCCGACTTCTTCGACAGTGTAATCTACACTATCATTCTCATCATAAACAAAATCCTCATCTTCACACCAGTCATCGATTGCTTCTCCGTCGGGACTCATCAGGAATAGCAGTACTTCATCAAGGCCATGGTATTCCATAGCCTGAACAAGTATATCTTTCGCTTGCTCTGTAAGTTCCTTATTCCGTTTTGCAAATTGGTGCTCAAATATATGTCGAGCCTCTTTAAATGTTTCAATACTTTTTGTCAAAATCTCATTCATAAATATCCTATTTAAGTAAGTTTTATTTGTTTCCCAATGTCACAGTAAATTCTTCAGCCACGCTTCCGTCGGGACGGACAAGCCTTCCTTTCATTTCAAATCGTTCTTTACCGCTAAGCTCAGAATAGCAAGTCATTGCATCGCATGTATCAATTACTCCAACTTCGTATATGCCGAGATAACAGTCTTCTTGCTCTTCGAAATATTTTTTTGCTGCATCAACGCTGTCGAAGGTCTGTCCCATAAGCTCCTTAATACGGACGAGAAGCGACTTTTCGTCATTGAAATAGTCATCATAGTCGTAGTCCAACACAAATCGCTGAGGATAGAACCGGCCCTCCTTATCATTGGTCTGGTAATCGCAGGCGTCAGTGAAGTAGAAGTATTCAGTGCCGGGAAATCGCTGAGTGAGCAGATGGGTTATCTGATGGACGAGCTGATGGGCTGTTTGTGTGTTAAAAGTTAGCGTTGAACCATCAAAGTTGAGATTCATCCAATAGCCGCGACAGAATATATCACCGGGATTTTCACCCATTGCTTCAAGCAGATAGCTGAACCACGTACCATATTCGTCGACGTGCTGAGTCTCGACTCCTTTCATGAAGTCGTAAAGTTTACTCAGCTCCGCGCGGTCGCCGGTAAAAGTATATTCCGTTGTGTACCAATTTGCCATAATCTAACAGTATTTGCGATATTTATTGTAGATTCAGCTACCGAAGATCCATAATAAGAGTCTGACAATTATAGAGATCACAAGACCGATCAAATTTATGGCTATATATCCGACCAGTAAAGCGATAATGACACCGATTATGAAGAAAAACATACTGATTTTAAGATTAACGGTTAAACATTTCACTGGCAAAGGTAGAAACTCCGCATCGTTTCATCGCCGTTCCTGTTGTCGGGAAAAACCGACACTATTCGATTTACAGGAGAAGAAAAATCAGCCGAGCCACCGGACCACACCGGCCTTCGGGCGCTCAGATGCACCTCTGACCCGGCTGATGGAATGACTAATGGGAAAGGCTACTATGAGGTACACCTCTGCCCGAATATCTGAGATGGTTGTAAGAGATTAGGGTTCTTGTTTAGAGATTTTAATAATCCGCCAATTCCTATCTGCATTATCTCTATTGAATCTATTGGTAGCATCTTCTTCAGAAATACCTTGTATACCCCAATGATAGCCTGTTTTACCACCTATTTCGTATTCTACGTCCCACCAAATTGTCTCGGCAAAAGCTTTGATTATTTGGAAATTGCCCCAATCCGACACGGGAATATTTTTCGCTACCAGACAATCAATTGTATCAGTAATCTTATTATAGAGACAAGCAATATCAAACTCCATACCCTCATAACAATTAATTCCTGGGGTAAACCAACAACCATCACTCTCCGCATGATGCACGCGGAACCATTCGTTTACCAGGCTGGAAGCAACATTATCGAGCTTCACAGCATTAGCACTCGTATATTCTTCTATCACTATATCCTCTATAAGGACTAATTCGGTAATCCCATATTGGTTAAAAAGATTCACAATAGCTTGCGCACATTCATTTCGGAGAGTTTTGAACTCTTCACTAAAATTCATTCTTTCCATATTTTCGATGTTAGATTTATCGGTCGAATATCCACGAGAGGATACCTCCGATGAGTGAGAATACAAGTTGAATTAAACCTGTCAGTCTATCATTTTTCTCAGGCTCGGATACATTTTATTATATTTCCAAATATCATCGTTGCTAAGCAACAACGTTGCAAGATCAATCCAATCCTCAACGCTATAGAGGTTACCCGGCTTGATCCAGTCGGTTTCATATTCGAGGTTATCATAATCCGTTGAATCATCTTGGTTATTTGCTTTTCCAATCTGTAAGGTAATCATTAATCTGTCATTAAGGATACCTAAACGAACTATCGTAATTGCGGTCCAAAGGCTTCGATTATAAAAATAAATCGACCGCTCTATATGGCCATTCTCGTGGTCGTATATCCAATAAGGTTCACTCCAAATTATTTTGTCACTGCTTTTTAGATACTCATAGAACTCATTAAGCGAGGAATAATCCTCTGTAATATATTCTTCGAACTCTTCTGGAGTATCTGCATACGGGTTTGGGGTCGCCAACACAACCTCATTTGTTCCGTAAGCTATCAGGATCTCCTTTATAAAATCGGCAATCCTGTCAATCTTATCAAGAGGATCATGGATGCTATCCAGCTCACCGATAACGGTGTTGAGCTTGGCCGTCAAGTTCTTTTTATCTACTGTTTCGTTCATAACATATTTATTATTGTCGTTCACAACTGTCCACTAAAAATGGACGGGTTAAAAATTAAATAAATTCGGTTCACT
>CAMWNL010000308.1 GCA_947175585.1 uncultured Bacteroidales bacterium
CTGTTATACCGCCCTGCCATGGTCTGCCGCGTTGAACAAACTCATTGCCGATCGATACAAAATAGAATGTCGAATAACGCGTTGATGTCAGATTCTCACCCCAAAGTCTCACACTCCAGTTATCCTTCTCCACAGCCGCCGAAGCGCCCAGCAGTGCATAGAACGGCTGTCTTACAGTATTTGACTCATTCCAATATATATCACCGGCTCCTCTTACATTGACATTAACCGAGGGTTTCCAACCCTTTATATCAAATGGCGCCACCCAATTGACACCGGCAAAAAGCGTCTGTGACGGTGCGTAGGGCAATCGTTTGCCCTTATAATCTCCGCTCATATCCGAAAATCGTCTGAACGTCGCATGCGTATAACCATAACTTGTTCTGACCGTAAACTGATCATTCGGCTGCCACGATGCAGACAACTCAAAGCCTTTGCTATGCGTACTCCCGGCGTTCGTCATGATTCGGCCGGTGGTCAT
Source organism: uncultured Bacteroidales bacterium (assembly GCA_947175585.1). Classification (GTDB taxonomy): domain Bacteria; phylum Bacteroidota; class Bacteroidia; order Bacteroidales; family Muribaculaceae; genus CAG-873. The sequence goes on from CAMWNL010000308.1 coordinate 482, forward strand.
TCCCGGAGGAAACATTGTCAATTGCTGGTCTATGCAGTCTATAAAAAACAAAGCGGCATCTGCGTTAAGACGTCCGTTAAACCATGTCGATTTCAGACCGATTTCATAGTTCCAGCTCTTCTCCGGTTTGTAACTTACAATTTCGTCAATATTATAAGCCATCGCTATATCCATATACTGCATGATTCGCTGCTGCAAAACATCGCTGAACATCTGGGTATTGTATCCGCCCGCTTTGTATGCCTTGCTTACAGTAGCATATATCTTTGCCTTATCAAATTCGTATGCTACCGCGATTTTAGGCAGAAGTTCCAAAAAATTATCATTCAGTTTACCGCTATCTTTGATCTCAACCGGTGTATGACTGAACGGTTCTGAGCTTCCGTCCTCATTCACCCTATAAGTCTCATATCCCGTATCACAATGACTATGATACCGCAGTCCCACCCACTCGCAGTCCCATCTTAATCCTGCCTGAAATGTCCAGCCATTGAGATGATATGTACTTTCGTGATATAAAGCTAATCCGCGAGAACTCTGTCGGAAATCACTACCGAGCAAAAAATTACGTTCATCCCATCTTATCGGATATGTGGGATTCATTTCATTTCTGTGACTCTCTATCAATCGTGTAATACCGGTGTCATAAAACGTCACAGGCGCATCCATTCGGCTTGACTTTGAAAACGCGAATACTCCACCGAGCCAATCATAATCTCCCCTACTCCCCTTTGTGAAAAGATCCTCTGTAAATGACCATTCATGTCGCTTTTGCGTCAGTGTAAAATAATCATCAGGCAGGAAGTCCTGGTCAAGAGTCATATTGTCATCTATATATTGCGCCGTAGTGATTGATGTAACAACCACTCTCTTTCCGGCCCACGCCACAGTCAGTCCGTCGGAAAATGTCGAACGATGATAGAAGCACGTATCATTATAAGCAATCTTCCCGGTTGACAGCGATTCGTAGGGATAACCTCCCTGACGAGTGATAGATCCGGAAGCGGCGTTAGTTAATGACACCCATGTAGCAGGGCGCCAGCACAACTTCCATCTCAGCGTTCCGCTCTTATCCGCATCAGCTCTCGCCCCGTTATACTCATTTCTATAGAACCCGTCAGTCATATTATAAAGAGCACTGACCGATGTTCCCCATTTTGATGAAAATTTATGATACCAACCCAATGACGCGGTCACCTCGTTATTCCTGCCGTACCCGGCCATAGCTCGCCAACCGGTAAAATTCCACGGTGACAATGTTCGTATATTGACCTGACCACCCATCGTGTTGCGTCCATTCAAGAGCGATTGGGCTCCTCTCAGCACTTCGATACTCTCAATGTCGGCAACGTCGAAATCGTATGCATCTTTATTCATCACCGGCACATTGTCGACACTTAATCCTATTATCGGTTGATCCATTCTCGCCCCGAGACCTCTGACATAGATAGACGATGTCATTCGTGAACCATAATCCGGCATAAAGAAATTTGGAGCAAGTTCGCTGACTCCTTTTAGACTCAACACACCGTATCGCCGAGCCATGCCGGCGCTGATTCTCGTTATAGCCGAAAGTTCAGCCACCGGCATCTGTTTTACACCGACAACCTCCAATCCTTTAAGCTCCCGATGACTTGTCACTACACTGTCAGCCTGATGACCGAAGGCCTGAATAACACTCAATGATATGACCGATAATAATATATAGCGCTTCATTTCGACTGCAAAGTTACGTCAAAATATCATAACAAGCGTTATATTGAGTGTAAAATAAATATCGCCCTGTCGAATTATTTGATTTTCACTCACTCAACTTTCGGTCCGGAGAATACAAGATTCCATCCAAAGCTTCCCGGCCGTCAGCATCAGTTATCACAAACGTAAACTGCCACTTGTCGCGTTTCGTTCCGCCGTTATTCGCGTGCGGAAGTTTCATAAACACTTTATTCCAGCCCTTATTCAGATGAATGGCGACCGGCGGCCTGTTAGTCATATTTTCATTCGTCAGCCCGTTTTCGGTATGATCCTGTTTAATTTCAGCATCCGGCTGTTGCCACAACGGAGCAGGAATTTCCATACCGTTCAACCAGATTTTCGAGCCGCGTCTGTCCCATTGACCTTCTTTCGGCCCTTTTTCATCACCTGATCTGCTATAAGTATAAAATTCTATCAGCGCTCCTGCATCTTGTTCTACCGGCGAGTAAACGTAGGTCCATGCATACGCAGTGACGCTATCCTCAGGCTCTTCATAATAACCTTTAACTATCGGATGCCATATATGCCTCAGATAGACTCCGGCTCCTCTTACTTTATTTATACCATAGATATTACCGTCGATATTAAATGACTCCGGCATCATCTCAGCGCTCAAAAATCTTTCAGGCAGCAATTCAATATCCGGATCACCGCCGTTAGGAATCTGGTCAGTTAAATTCCACACAACATCCGTCTGTCTCACGTATGGTATCAGATCTGCTGTCTCAGCCAAAGTAGTAGCCTTATGATGCAGGAATCTTCTCTCCCAGTCGGCGAACTCTTCATACTCATCACCTTCAAGCGGCAATGTTGTTCCGCCGTCTTCAATATATTGCTTACCGCCGCCTTTCCATGCTCTTTCGGCAGACGCAAGAATGTTTGCATAGATATTATTCTGTTTGACTATATTGCTGTGTGTCGGCACTTTTGTGTCATTCCAGGCCGCCGAAATCGTTCCGGCCACATCCTCGTCGCCCCTCTCCCGGCCGAAAATCGACGATTTATATATTCCGACAACATCAGCAAACACATCAAAATGATTAGTATAATTGTAACGCATGTCTACATTGGGCACTCCGCGGCTCAGTCGCCCTATTGTCGCCCAGTTAGTAGTC
>CAMWNL010000309.1 GCA_947175585.1 uncultured Bacteroidales bacterium
ATGAGCATCCTGACCATCGCATTATCGTAAGCGAGTATGGAGCCGGTTCGGACTTGAGATTACACTCGTTGACTCCCCAACCGTTTGACTTCAGCATCGAATATCAGCAAGACTATCTCGAACATTATCTACCCGTAATTGAAGATTCGGCCTTTGTCGCGGGAGCCTCACACTGGAATTTTATTGATTTTTCTTCTGCCAACCGTGCCGAATCTATGCCACACATTAATAATAAAGGCATAGTCACCAACGACCGTCGTAAAAAAGACGTCTACTATCTCTTTGCAGCGTCATGGAAAGACATGTCTGCAGACACAGTCGCTCACATCGCAACTCGTGACTGGTCACAACGCACCGAACTCATCGATGACCGGGGTTTTGTTACCAGACCAATAAAAGTATACACCAATCTGCCGGAAGTGTCACTCCGCGTCAATGGCCATCTCTACCATGCTGAACCTGTCAGAAATCACACCGCTGTGTTTAACGTCGATTTACATCCCGGTAAAAATAATATCGAACTGCTTGATGGCAACACACTGCTTGACGTTACTCAGATTGCTCTGAATGGACTTAAGATATCTGACGGCAAAATTATGCTCGGCGATGAAACTCTCGCCATAAATGTCGGCTCTAACGCTTACTTCCGTTCATCTGATGACGGGCTGACATGGTTACCGGATAAACAATACACCCCCGGTTCCGTCTATGGCTATATCGGTGGCAAGATGAAATCAACACAAGATGAAATTGCACTTACCGATGACAATCCGCTCCTGCAAAGCTGTGTTACCGGAATTGACTCTTATAAAGTGGATGTCGCTGACGGAAAATATGAGATTGAACTGCTGTTTGCAGATCTTTCATCTCCGGCAGTCGCATCAGCATACCTTTTGGGGCGCGATGACAGTCAATCCACTGAAGGAATATGCGATATGCAGATTTTTATCAATGGCCGCCGCGTCGAGTCATCTTTTGTCCCGGCCACCGAATCCGGTGTTAAAACTATGGTTAAGAAACGTTATTTCGCAGAAGCCGACAAGGGAGCGGGATTATCGGTTTCATTTATCCCCAACAACAACCACACTACATCACTGTCAGCAATCAAAATAATCAAAAAATAATGCGTAAATCTATATTAACCGTACTTCTGTCTTTATTATTTACAACTGCTTCGGCTCAATCCGTATGGAATCGTGACCACCTTGACCTCGTCAAGAGTCAACTCGAAACCCCTATGTATGGCGCAGCCTACAGAACCCTCCTTGATGATGCTGACAGCCTGCTTGACGTGACACCTCTGTCTGTGACGATGAAGGAACTGAAGTCACCGAGCGGCAATAAGCATGATTATGTAAGTCTCGCACGATATTTCCATCCAAACCCTGAGACTCCCGACCATCTGCCATATATCGAAAAAGACGGTGTAACTAATCCCGAAATATATAGATGGGACAGAGGACGACTCGGCCAGACGGCCAACAGAGTCGCCACACTCGCACTCGCTTGGCACTTCAGCGGCGACCAACGCTATGCCGAAAAGGCGGCGCAATTACTGCGCGCATGGTTTATTGATAAGAATACCCGCATGAATCCTAATCTTGAATATGCTCAGATGATACCGGGCGTTAACGGTGGTAAAGGTCGTTCGTTCGGTGTACTCGATGCCTACTCGTTTGTTGAAATGCTCGACGGAGTCGCGCTGCTGACCGGATCAAAAGCGTGGACTGACAAAGACAACCGGCAACTCAAAAAGTGGATGTCAGAGTTTCTGGACTGGGTACTCAATTCTGAGCAGGGCCGTGAAGAATCTCAACATGCCAACAATCATTCCACGGCCTATGACGTACTCACCGTCGCAATCGCCCTTTATGCCGGTCGAGAAGATGTCGCAAGGCAGATTATATCCGACTTCCCTCAGAAACGGATTTTCCGGCAGATTGAGCCTGACGGTGTACAGCCTCACGAGATGTGGCGAACACTATCATACGGATACTCCCAATACAATCTGACACACATGATTGATTTGTTTCTGATGGCTCAGAAACTCGGCATCAAGATCGACGACAGCACTGACAGCGATGGCCGTAATTTCTATAAAGCTCTTGACTATCTCGCGTCATTTGTCGGCAAACCGGTTGAGCAGTGGCCCGGAAAACAAATCAGCGGCTGGGACGATAAACAGCAGGCCGTAGTCAATGATTTATGGAGAGTCTACTCATTTATTAATCCTGAGCGCACTGACTATCGCGACATATATCAGAAAAACCGCGTATTTAATCCGTCAGACCGCTTCACCCTGCTCTACTACACTCCTGACGAATTTGACAACGTCTTCACCAATGCTGCCGTCTCTCTGCGCTACACCGCCGACCGGACACTTTCCGAACAAAAAAAAGAAGTAAACATCAGCGGTCACAGAGTCAGCCCGAGATCGGTTGACAGCGAGGGTCACCTTACTCTCGTCCATCCTCATGACTGGACATCGGGATTCTTCCCCGGCGAACTCTGGATGATGTATGAATTTACTAATGACCCTTGGTGGAGAACACAAGCCGACTCTTTCAGCCATGATATCGAGGAGGCCAAAACTCACACCGGAACCCACGACCTGGGATTCATGATTGGAGACAGCTTCGGCAAAGGTTGGGAACTGACCGGTGATGAAAATTATCTTGACGTGGTCAAAACAGCCTCAGAAACCCTATGCAGCAGATTTAACAGTAATGTCGGTGCAATCCGTTCGTGGGATCATAACGCCGAAGTCTGGAAATTCCCGGTTATAATCGACAATATGATGAACCTTGAAATGCTGTTCAAGATTTCAGAGTTAACAGGCGACTCAAAGTTCCACGACATAGCCGTGAGTCATGCCGACGTGACCTTGGACAATCATTTCCGTGACGACGGATCGTCATATCATGTCATCGACTATGACCCCGAGACAGGAGACATACGCATGAAAGTCACCGCTCAAGGCTACTCTGATGACTCATTCTGGAGCCGCGGCCAGGGTTGGGCAATATATGGCTACACGATGTGTTACCGGTTTACAAAAGATCCCCGTTACCTCGCTCACACCCGTAAAGTTGCTGATTGGTTCCTGTCGTTACCCAATATGCCGTCAGACATGATACCGTATTGGGACATGAAAGCACCGGGAACAGAGATAAAAGACAATCCCGACGTTGCGCGCGATGCATCAGCGGCAGCTTTGATAGCGTCAGCGCTTTATGAACTCGCCAGATATGTCGATAATGACACGGCAAAAAAATATCGCGACACAGCCGACATGATGCTCTCAAATCTTATTTCAGACTACACAATGTCACCGACCGATGGTGAG
>CAMWNL010000310.1 GCA_947175585.1 uncultured Bacteroidales bacterium
ATTATAACCATCATAAAAATGATGCTCACGGGCCGAGGGTAGGTAAGGCTGTTCCTCCGATCAAAAGTTTGATGGAGCCTTCCACAGAGTCAGGAAAACCGTCAAAAACTTCAGCGAAATCATCAGCGCCGTTAAAGGGCGTGACGTATCATGTGCAGATTCTCTCTGCGAGAAAGAAGATCCCTGACGGCGATCATGAGATCAAGGGTGTGCCTGATGTCAACTTTTTTAAGGATGGAAAGTTTTATAAGTATTACTCCGGGTCATTTAAATCTCAGAATGAAGCAAAAAAACATCTTGCGAAGATGAAAAAACGCTTTCCAAAGGCATTTATCATCAAAATGCGTGACGGTAAGCCGTTATGACAAGAGTGAAATGAATCACGAACATTAACGTTTCAATTAATATATTAATAATGAAAAAGATTTTTAGTAAGGAAGTGATTATTGGACTTACGGTCTTGGTTGCATTGGCTATTCTGGTTGTAGGCATTGACTTTCTTAAAGGTATAAACATATTCAAGGCCGCCAATTACTATGTTGCAACTTATACTAATGTGCAGGGTCTCGCTGTATCTGCTCCTGTTTCGGTCAATGGCTTCAAGGTTGGTCAGGTAAGGGAAATCAGTTATGAGTATGACAATCCCGGTCACGTTAAAGTTGAAATGAGCCTTAATAAGAATCTGAAGCTTCCCGAGGGTACACAGGCTGTTATTAAAACCGATATGCTCGGCACTGCGACAATCGAACTCAATATGGGGCATGGCGGTACTTATTATAATGTAGGAGATGAAATCGAGGGTACTATAGCGAGTGGTCTTATGGATAATGTGACTGACAAGATTTTGCCGTCGGTGGGAGATATCATGCCTAAGATTGATTCGTTGCTCACTTCACTCAACAAGGTTGTGAGCGATCCTGCTTTGCTTCAGTCTATGCAGCGTCTCGATAAAATTACTTCAAATATAGATGTGACAACAAATCGTCTCGCCCAACTTGTTGGAAGCCTCCCGGCTGTTGTGAACGATGTAAAAGGTCTTACATCCAATCTGTCGAAAAGTACAGACGATATTGCTGTTTTGACAGAGCGCATGCGTAATATTCCCGTCGACTCTCTCGCCGATAATGTAGCGCAGATAACGGCTAATCTTAAGGAGTTGTCAGCTCAGCTTAATGATCCGAATTCTACTGTCGGCAAACTCACACATGACCCGGCTTTGTATAATAATCTTAACTCGACAATTTCGAGTCTTGACTCTCTGTTTGTAGATATAAAGAAAAACCCTAAGCGGTATATCAGCATAAAACTCCTCTAAAGCTTATTTAGAATCATTTTAAATAAGAAATATATATTTTCAGGAAATACGGCGCGTGAAATCTATCTGTTAATAGGGGTTTCACGCGTCTTTGTTAATTATAATATCTTTTGTGGAACACTGTTTTGGTAATTGTAATAGGTTGATATATGGTATGTTGCGTTTTAGATTAAGGTGTTTTTAGACCATTTTGAAATAGATATGCTTCTAATTGATTGAGATCTACAATGTTGCAATGCCATCAAAAAAAACAAATTATTTTTACGTTGTTTATTTGAAAAAAAAGTCGGAATTTTGCTCTACAAAAAGCATCTACCTCTTAATAACCAAATCGACACAATGGAGAAAAATCATCAACAACTTTGGGATGACTGTTTGCAGTTCATCAAGGACAACATCCCGGCGCCGCAATATGAATCGTGGTTTAAACCGATCACGTCGCTCGGCTTCGAAGATAGGAAGCTGCGCCTCATGTTGCCGTCTCCGTTTGTTGTTGATGTGCTTGAGCAGCGCTATTTTGATGTGCTTACTTCTGCAATTAAAAAGGTCTATGGCACAGGCGTTACACTTACCTATTTCTATCGACAGGTAAAGAACGAACCGGCTACGACTGTCGGCGTACGCACATCTGCTCCGTCGCCTACTATAGTCGCTCAGTCAAAGACTCAGCCGGCTAATCCGTTCCAGCCGCAGAAACAGCAGGCTTTTGATCCGCAGCTCAATCCCCGTTATACGTTTGAGAATTATTGCGCCGGAGAGAGTAATAAGATCGCACGCGCGATAGGTGAGACTGTAGCAACAAATCCGTCTGTCAAGACATTTAACCCATTATTTGTGTTTGGCCCGACCGGTGTCGGCAAGACTCATCTTATCCAGGCAATCGGTGTGAGACTGAAGGAGACTAATCCTGAAGCAAGAGTACTTTATGTAAACGCCCGTCTGTTTGAGAGTCAATATACGGCAGCTTCGATGAAGGGAGAAACCAATAACTTCTTCCATTTCTATCAGAGCATCGACACTCTCATTATCGACGATATTCAGGATCTGCACAAAAAGCCGGCTACTCAGAATACATTCTTCCATATCTTTAACCATCTCCATCAGAACAATAAGCAGATAATCATGTCGAGTGATTGTGCTCCGGCCGATATGGAAGGGTTTGAGGAGCGTCTGTTATCAAGATTTAAGTGGGGTATGTCTGTCCAGCTTGAGAAGCCTGATTATGAGCTGCGCCGCAATGTGCTGCGTCAGAAGGCTGAGCAGGATGGCATTGAGTTGTCAGATGATGTAATAGATTATATTGCGGCTAATGTTACCGAGAGTATCCGAGACCTTGAAGGCGTTATGGTATCACTTATCGGACGTGCTACGGTTCTTAACTGTGATATTACGCTTGAACTTGCTGAAAGTGTCATTGCTAATGCCGTAAAAATCAATCGCAAACAAGTCAACTTTGAGCTCATCCTCGAACACGTCTGCGCTTATTATAAGACTGATCCTGACAGCATCTTCACAAAATCGCGTAAACGTGAGATTTCCGACTCGCGTCAGATGTTGATGTATCTGGCTAAGAAACTTACGAAGATGCCGTTTACGGCTATAGGTTCACGTATTGACCGTAATTATGCTACGGTTATCTACGCTTGTAAGAACATAGAAGAACGCCTGATGCTTGAAAAGCAGTTGCGCGACGATGTTGCGGCGATTGAAAATGCTATCAACACAGGCGTCCTCTAAGGTCTGAGTTTAGATTTCAAACCCTTTTTCTCTGATAAAGTCGGCAAAAACTTTAGAGAAATATTCATTGTCGGCTTGGTTATATCTGATGTCGGTAAAGACTTGTGCAAGAGTTTCTTTACCGTTTTCGTTTATAAATTTTGCGCTTTCGGGCAGAGCTTCTTTCGCTGCATATATATTATTTATACGCTCGCTATCGTAGTCTTTGTATTGTTCGTGATGGATTATTGCGTCAATTGGCAGTCGATCGCTTAATTGACCCTCTACGGCAGGATAACCTACTGTTACAG
>CAMWNL010000311.1 GCA_947175585.1 uncultured Bacteroidales bacterium
CGCGCTATCCGTGCACCGAGAGCATTCAAACGCTCATCAATCCGCTCATATCCCCGGTCAATCTGCTGAATATTGTCAATCACACTTGTTCCCTTAGCCGACATAGCTGCGATCAGCATGGCAATGCCGGCACGGATATCAGGTGAATGCATGTGATTGGCTCTCAGCTGAGATTGATGGTCAAGGCCTATAACGACCGCACGGTGAGGGTCACACAAAATTATCTTCGCACCCATTTCTATGAGATGGTCGACAAAAAACAGTCGCGATTCAAACATCTTCTGATGAATCAAAACCTCACCTTTACATTGCGTCGCAACTACGAGCATCACTGACAAAAGGTCAGGAGTGAGTCCCGGCCACGGAGCATCGGCGACTGTCATCACCGATCCGTCGAGACTGCTTTCTATCGGATAACAATCACGGGCTTCGACATACAGGTCATCACCATGCTCGTCGACCGTGATTCCCATGCGACGAAAACACTCCGGTATAACTCCAAGATTGCTACGCGAAACATTCTTTATCGTTATAGAGCTGCGAGTCATGGCCGCCATACCGATAAAGCTACCGATTTCAATCATATCGGGCAGAACACGATGTCGCGCTCCTCCGAGTTTCTGACAACCATAAACAGTCAGTAGGTTTGAACCTATACCATCTATCTTCACTCCCATAGCGACCAACATGCGGCATAACTGCTGAACGTATGGTTCGCATGCCGCATTATAGATTGTCGTGATACCTTTAGCAAGACTTGCAGCCATAATTATCTTGGCGGTACCGGTCACCGAGGCCTCGTCGAGCAACATATATGTGCCGGTAAGACCGGAGTCAGGACTTTCCAATAAATAGCACTTTCTATCGTCCATAACAGAAAATCCGGCACCTAAATTTATCAGCCCAGTTATGTGTGTATCAACTTTTCGTCGACCGATCTTGTCACCTCCGGGTTTCGGGAAATAAGCTTTGCCAAACCTCGCAAGTATAGGGCCTACAACCAACAAAGAACCGCGCAGAGCGGCACATCGCATGACAAATTCTTCGCCTTCAATATAATCAAGATTTACATCGTCGGCCTTAAATTTATAACAGTCATTATTAAGGCGCTCGACTTTCACCCCCATGTCGATCAATAAGGAGATAAGATTTCTGATATCAAGGATATCGGGAATATTCTCTATGACAACTTCCTCATCGGTAAGCAGTACAGCACTTATCACCTGCAGCGCCTCGTTTTTTGCGCCCTGTGGAGTAATTTCGCCACTCAGTCTGTGGCCACCTTCGATTATAAATTTACTCATTATATTGATTTACGTAAATAAACATGTATGTTACAGATACTCGACTTCGGGTTCGAGCGTCACTGAAAATTTATCTTTCACGTCGCGACAGATTTCAGACGCAAGACCGGCAATCTCCGCTCCACTCGCCTGACCGTCAATATTTACAAGCACCAGAGGCTGAGACGGCCATACACCTGCATGTCCAATAGTGACTCCTTTCCATCCGGCCTTATCTATAAGCCATGCAGCCGATAGTTTCTTACCTTCCAGCACGTCATAGACCGGCATGGTGCTTGCATCGATTCCCCGGTCTGTCACACAATTGACAATCTCTTCAAAATGCTTATCTGACACTATCGGATTTTTAAAGAAACTTCCGGCGCTACCTACAATGCCGACTTCCGGTAACTTATTATTTCTCAAACGGACAACAGCATCTCTTATTTTACAGATATTATCTTTATCAGTTCCGACGGTTTCGGCGAGATTACCATAGGTCAAGCGCGGAATAGGATATTTCGACAATCTCACCACTACTGACGTGACAACCATGCGGTCTTTATAGCTTTCATGTTTGAATAGAGAATCACGGTATCCATAATTGAGTTCTTCTGCATCAAAATATCTCCGGCATGCATCTTCAATATCAAAACAATTGACACCCACTACCACATCTTTAAACTCGACGCCATAGGCACCTACGTTCTGAACCGCGGCAGCTCCCACCGTGCCTGGAATGAGAGAAAGGTTTTCCACGCCCCATAAATTTGAATTGCAGCACCGATTTATAAGCTCGTCAAGCGATAATCCGGCACTAACTTCAAACAACACTGACTCTTCATCCTCGGAAATCTTACACACATTTTCACATGCACATTTAAGCAACGCACCCCGATAGTCGTCAGTTATAAACAACAGATTACTTCCTTCTCCGACAGGTTTAAGACCGGCAGCCAGGATATCAACATATTGCGGCTCAGTCACCAATATCTTTAAATCTTCCGCTGTATCCCAATAAACGACGTAACGTGCATTACCGCCTGTCATCATTGTGCTCAGACCTGTTAACGATACGTTTTCTTTAATCTCAATCATCCGTCTTGATTATTCCAATATATTACTTTGAATTTCTCCGTAAAGATACTGCAATTATCTCAAATTGCCAACTGGATTTAATCGGTCATAAATAATTCAACCAAAAGACGAATATATGGGTAATTTTTACGTATAAAGCATCATCTCTACTGAATGTAAGTCATTTTTTTACTAATTTTGTGGTCAACATCAATATGACTTAATCTCTACAGTCTTAAATAATGATTTACAGATTATTTTTATCTTTGGCTTGCAGTATCGGCGTCGGCATTATATGCAACGCGCAGCAAGCTGCTAATCCGGTGCTTACGCTCGACAAATGCCTCAGCATAGCGCTAAGCGAAAGTCCAACCGTAAAGATTGCCGACATGGAAGTCACTCGCACTGACTATTCGCGTATGGAGACTCTGGGCCAATTACTGCCGTCAATAAGTTTTGGAGCTTCTTATAACCGTACTCTTGCCAAACAGGTCATGTATATGAACATGGACGGTTTTCCCGGCATGGGTGATGAAAGCTCATCAGGTGACGAAGTGATTTCGCGAGCTGCCGACAGAAGTGGAGACGGAGGCATAAAGGTCGGTCTCGACAATTCATACAATGCCGGTTTCAATGCATCGATGCCAATCATCGCCCCACAGTTGTGGCAGTCAATGAAGCTGTCTGACAGCCAGATACTCCGCAGTATCGAGCAGGCTCGTTCATCAAGACTTGAACTTGTCAATCAGGTTAAAAGCGCTTATTACACTCTCCTGCTTGCCAAGGATTCGAGACGCGTGATTATCGAGAGTTATGACATGGCTAAACTCAATCATGACATCTACTCAAAGAAATATCAGGTCGGAGCAGCCTCTGACTACGATGTGCTGCGTACTTCGGTGGCCATGAAAAACATCGAGCCCGACCTTATGCAGTCTGAAATAGCTATCAAACAGGCCCGTCTGCAGTTATTGATTCTT
>CAMWNL010000312.1 GCA_947175585.1 uncultured Bacteroidales bacterium
CGGAGGATAAGATCAGACGAAACCGTAACGTCAAGCACCCCGATAGGATCATTATCATCATAAGTGCCCGGACGGGCAGTCAAGGAATACCAATGTCCCTCAAGATACAACGAAAAATTGTGGAGCGCCGCCGGACGGTAAGGAACTGTGCCCTTGTCGACGACCTCGAAATTACGTGAAAGATGTTCGAGGAACTCAGCCGGTGACATGCCGTTGAGATCCCTGACCAGACGGTTATAGTCGATTATCTGAAGATGTGATGCAGGAAAAGCTACAGCAAGAAAATAGTTATACTCTTCCTCACCATGATGCTCCGGGTTTTGCTGAGCCTTTTCGTTGCCGACAAGCGCTGCCGCCGCCGTGCGATGATGACCATCGGCTATATATAATGATGGTATCTTAGCAAACTCCTCGGTTATCCTTTTAATCATCGACTCATCGTCAATCACCCAAAAATGATGACCGAAACCGTCAGGCGCCACAAAATCATACTCAGCCTCACCGGCCGTCACCTTACGGATAATCTCTTCAAGCGCTTCATTATCGGGAAATGCAAAGAAAACCGGCTCCACATTTGCATTGTTCACACGCACGTGTTTCATGCGGTCTTCTTCCTTATCACGACGTGTAAGTTCGTGCTTTTTGATACGACCCTCCATGTAATCAGCCACATTCGCCGCTACGACGATGCCATACTGCGTGCGGCCGTCCATGGTCTGGGCATATATATAATAGTGCTCCTTGTCATCCTGCACGAGCCAGCCGTTAGATTGGAATACCTCGAAATTCTCTACAGCCCTGTCATAGACTTCGGGGGCGTGTTCGTCCGTGCCGGGCTCAAAGTCTATCTCAGGTTTGATAATATGATAGAGTGACTTGGGGTTACCCTCTGCCTCGCTTCGAGCCTCGGCGCTGTTCAACACATCGTAAGGCCGCGACACTACATCGGTGACAATCTCGCGTGGCGGACGCAATCCCCTGAAGGGCTTAACTTTTGCCATGATTGTAATTATTTTTTTCGTTCGATAGTCTGATTACGATCCGGACCGATTGACACAATAGTTATCGGTGTGGCAAGTTCTTTTTCGAGGAACTCGATATAGTTTTTGAAATTCTGAGGGAACTCATCCTCGCTCTTCATGCCGGTCATATCTGTTTTCCAGCCCGGAAGAGTGACGTAGACGGGTTTTACACGATCTTCTTCAATCGAATAAGGGAAGTCACGAGTGATTTCACCGTCAATCTCATAAGCGGTGCAAGCTTTGATTTCATCAAAACCGTCGAGCACATCGCTCTTCATCATGATAAGCTGAGTGACACCGTTGATCATGATGGCATAGCGGAGAGCGACAAGGTCGATCCAGCCACAGCGACGCTCACGTCCGGTAACGGCGCCATATTCATGACCGAGGTCCCGGATGAGTTTACCTGTCTCGTCGAAAAGTTCGGTCGGGAACGGACCGCTGCCGACACGCGTGCAATAAGCCTTGAAGATACCGAACACTTCTCCGATGCTACGGGGAGCTATGCCGAGACCGGTGCAAGCGCCTGCACAGACAGTGTTACTTGACGTAACGAAGGGATAAGAACCGAAATCGACGTCGAGCATTGTGCCTTGGGCGCCTTCGCATAGCACACTTTTCTCAGCCGCGAGTGCCTTATTAACAAAATGTTCGCTGTCGATGATATCGTAAGTGCGCATATAGTCGAGAGCCTCCATCCACTTTGTCTCAGCCTCAGCAAGAGCGGCCATATCGGCAGGAGCGCCAAGAGCAGCGAGCTGTTCGAGGTGACGGTTACGGGCAGCCTCATAGCGATCTTTGAAATCAGGCATGAGGATATCACCTACACGGAGACCATTACGGGAGATTTTATCTGTATATGTCGGACCGATGCCTTTACCGGTTGTGCCGATTTTGCCTTTGCCCTTAGCATTCTCGTTAGCCGCATCGAGCAGACGATGAGTCGGCATAATAAGATGAGCTTTTTTGGATATTTTGAGAACGTCGGTGAGTTTGTTGCCCGATGCTTCAAGAGCCTTAGCCTCTTCAGTGAACAAGACAGGATCAAGCACCACACCATTACCAATAATATTGGTCTGGCCGCTCTGGAAAATACCTGACGGAATAGATCTCAGCACATATTTTTTTCCTTCAAATTCGAGAGTATGACCGGCATTGGGACCGCCCTGAAAACGAGCGACAATATCATAACGCGGTGTTAACACATCGACAACTTTGCCTTTGCCTTCATCGCCCCATTGGAGGCCTAATAGTACATCGACTTTCATTTTTTTCGATTTCGTATGGTTGATAATGTTTGATTATTCTTATTTACTTTACGGCTTGTCTGTCCGGCCTTGCGCTCACGCTTCTGACAGGCGCGGCAGAGACCGTAGATATTGAGTGAAAAATAACTGGCCGCGAATCCCGGATAGCGTATCGCCGATATCGCCTCACTGAGCGACGCATCTCTCACCTCCTTAACCTTGCCACAACGCGAGCACACGAGATGGTGATGGTTGGCCGACCCGGCTGTGCGCTCATAACGCGCGCTGTCTGAGCCGAAACGGTGACGGCGCACCAGACCACAGTCAACCAAAAGTTCGAGCGTGCTGTAAATCGTCGCGAGCGACACATGAAAGCCCTCGCTCTCAAGCTTGTCGTGAAAACTTTCGATTGTGAAATGGTCAGGAGTGCTCATGGCGCTATCGAGTATGGCGAAACGCTCGGGAGTCCGACGTTTATGGTGCTTAGCGAGATATTCTGAAAAGACATCGCGCGGACACTGCCTGATATTTTTATCGTAGCTCATAGCAGGGACAAAATTAAAGAATTTAATCCGACTTGCAAAGCAGTTTAAGAAAAATCTGACTCACCGCTGTAAAGACACGCGTGGCAAGTTTCAGGAAGAATGGAACAATTCTGATATTGCTCCTTAACCCAAAACATTTTTCTAATATTTTAGGAACAAATTAATTACCTGAATTAAAGTGTACCCGACTTTTTGCGAATCGGGTAAGGATGGCTTGACTTAAAATCATGTCTTAACTGACAGTGCAGCTTATGACAATGAGGTCAGATACCAATCATACAGGCGCTTAACACCTTCGTCGAGTTCGATCTTGTGATGCCAACCGAGATCATGGAGACGAGTGACGTCGCAGAGTTTGCGCATCGTGCCGTCAGGCTTAGTAGCATCCCAATGTATTTCTCCGTTAAAACCAACTGTCTGACGAATTTTTTCAGCCAGTTCGGCAATTGTCAATTCTTTGCCTGTGCCAACATTGATATGGGTATTGCGAACGTCGGTTTGCCCCACTCTTTTTTTC
>CAMWNL010000313.1 GCA_947175585.1 uncultured Bacteroidales bacterium
CACTGTCGGCCGAGGTGGTGGCGAGACTGAGTTCGCGCCTGAGACTATCGAGCGCCGTCGGAGGGATTTCCATGGCGACCGACCTCGGAGGAAAGAATGTGACTGACAATATGATAACGGCGACAGTCGAGAGAGAGGAGAGTATCTTAGTCATATTTTTTAAAATTAAGGCCATAGTCATCTATTTTCCATTAACTATTTATGCCATTGATGGGTGCAGTAAATATAAATCGCGCGCCTTTACGATAAGTCGCGTCAAGTCGCAGAGAGCCGTTCATAAGGTCGGCAATCATGCGGCTGATATAAAGTCCGAGACCGTTGCCTTGAGTAGTGGGGTCCGTCTTAACGAAACGGTCAAAAATGGCCTCCTCCATGCCACGCGGCACACCGATGCCCGTATCTGTCACGGTGAAGGTTATCTTATCTTTAGCCGGATTAATTTCGTAAGCTAAAGTTATAGAGCCGGTTTCAGTGAATTTTGCAGCATTAGAGAGAAGCTGAATCAAAACCTGCTCCACGCGCTGAGGATCGGTGATAATCTTCGAGTCAGGCTGTCCGGCATTGGCGAAGATAATTTTCACGCCCGGCGCTACATGCTTCTTAACCAAATCGAGAGCTATATTACATATACTCAAGACTGACGACGGCGAACGATGGACGCTCAGCGATCCGCTCTCAATCTCGGGCAATTCGAGCAAGTCGTTTACAAGTCTCACTATCAGATCAGTATTGACCGACATTATCTCACCATACTCCCGGATATAAGGACGCTCATCCTCCTCGGCCAAGTCAGCTATAAGGTGGGAATACTCGACTATGGCGCGGAACGGGATACTGATTTCATTGCTCATATTCTCAACAAAATCATTCTTAACGCGGTCGGCGGCCTTGGCCTTGTCACGGACAGCCAAAAGCTTGGTGTAGGTCTCTTTGAGAGCGTTGCGCTCCTCGACGAGCTTCTGATTGGCATTGAACAGATGTTTGGCAAGCCAACGGGAATGGACAGCAAGGCTAATCATCCACACGAGCAAACAAACCACTACGAGAATCGCGACAATCGACGCGATTACAGACTGATGGCGAGTCTTGATTTCGGCACGCTGGATTTCAGCCGTCAAATCTTTATTACGTGTCTTGAGGTTATCGACATCATAGATAGTCTGAAGCTCGCCCAGGCTGACGTCAGACTTGACGTCAAGTCGTTCACGAAGAAGAGAATTTATAATCTGCAAGCCGTGGAGCAAGGCTTCCTTGTCGCCGACGGCTTCGGCGGCCTTAACATAGGCATCGGCATAGAGGTGATACCTGGGAAGACCGCGACCGTTATCGAGCTGCTCTCTGATCAGCGGCAAGGCCTCACTATAACGCCGCTTGCCCATAAGGTAAAAAATGCGGCTACGTCGCTGCATATCGATATTTGTGCGGATGCGCAGCGAGCGTGAAACAATTTCGAGTATATTATTATAGTATCGGTCTATCTCTTCGTCAGACAGGATTTCGTAACACATAAGCATATTATGGTAACAGTCATAGAGAGAGCCGTCATAATTGCGGTATATACGCCCCTGGGATTCATGGAATTTATCAAACTCACCCACAATATCAAGCATGTGTCTGTTGGCTTCGAGCGCCTGAGCAAACATATTGTTATTGAGGTATGTTGATGATGACAAAGCATAGAAAATCGATCTGATGGGGAGTTCATCAGTCGGAAAATCATCAATAATCAGCTGAAGTTCATGCAGGTAACTCGTCAGAAGTCCGGCATCGGTAGTATTACGCAGATTAGTGCATATAATAAAAAGATACCTGATGCGGTCAAATACATCAAGACCGGGATGCTCACGATAATTTTTCAGAGTCTGCAATAATTCCTGCTGCCGCTCATCCTCAGACATGCGCTGGATATTGGCCAGCTGGAAACACAGTCTGACATAAAGTTTCTGCAATTTCTGAGCTTCACTTTCGGGCACACGGTCGACCATCTCAATCATTTCAGCCTCACGTTCGGGCTCATTCTTATATGACGACGTCAGCACAAAAACAACTTCGAGCATAGAACGATAGTCACCGGCCCGTTCGGCGGTATGAAATATCATGTCCAGTATCGGCACACGGTCAAAGCGAGAGCAATCATAGATATTGTGTAATATCACCAGACTATCAGCCGGGGTAGACGCTTTTGCAAGCTCGTCTCTCAGACTATCAACCTTGTCGGAGTCCTGAGCATGCACACCTACACAAGCAGTGAGAGCCAACACCGCCACCATAAGCAACCTGAGCACACGCACACTCTGAAACAGTCTGATAATCATGATACAGCCGCAGGTATTTCCGGAGTTAACCGTTGACAGGAATGGTGAAAATAAAACGGGCGCCCTGGCGGTAGTCAGGATCGAGACGCAGACTTCCTTTCAGGAGGCCTGCAAGCAGGCGGCTGATATAGAGTCCAAGTCCATTGCCCTGAGTGGTAGAGTTCAGTTTTTCGAAACGTGTGAAAATTATCTCTTCTTTTCCACGTGGTATGCCGATGCCGGTGTCTGTAACCGTAAATCTCAGATTCTCACGGTCGCTTGAAAACTCATAACTTAGCGTGATTGTGCCCTTTTCGGTGAATTTAGCTGCATTTGTAAGCAAATTTAGCAGCACCTGCTCCACGCGATGAGGGTCGGTATAGATATTGACATCGTCTTGTCCGGCATTGGCAAACAAGAGATTAACATCAGGTTTGACATGACGGGCAGCATTGTCAATAGCCACGTTGCAAATCTCCTGAACAGAGGTCGGGACGATATGCACACTGACTTTGGCGTTCTCTAAGGCAGGCAGGTCAAGCACGTCGTTGACAAGAGTCAGGAGGAGGTCGGTATTGAGCGAAATGACATCGGCAAAACGCTTTATATATGCCCGTTTGTCATCATCGGCGCAATCGGCGATAAGGCCGGAATATTCAACTATGGCTTCAAGCGGTGTCCTGATTTCATGGCTCATATTATTGACGAAGTCAGTCTTTATGCGGGTTGCCACTTTAGCCTTGTCGCGGGCTTCGATCAAATCTTTCTGAGTGCGTTTCAAAGTGTCGCGCTCGTCGATTATCATCGCATTGGACTTCGTCAGATTGGCTGTAAGCCGCTTTGAGCGGTGATAAAACAGATAAACCACAATCAGCAACAGGACGAGGACGACGAGACTCACGATCGCATAGGTAAGCTGTTCTTTATGACGATTCAACACGATCTGCTGATTGGCCATCACGAGTTCGTCGTTGACCTGCTTGAGATCATTGACTTCATAGACAAGCTGGAGTTCATTATAACTCTCGTTAGC
>CAMWNL010000314.1 GCA_947175585.1 uncultured Bacteroidales bacterium
GTATAATGGTTGACCATAGAGTCCATCGCACCGGGCGACACTCCGAAAAACAGTCTTGGCGCTCCGAATTTCTTAAAATCACGCAAGTCGTCCTGCCAGTTAGGCTGAGGCACGATCGCCACTCTATAGCCTGCGGCCTGAAGTGTGCGGCCAATCACAGCCGCACCAAATGACGGAGGGTCGACGTATGCGTCACCTGAAAATATGACCACATCAACCTCAGTCCACCCCAATGCTTTCATCTCTTTGACCGACGTAGGAAGCCAGTCGGTTGTTTTAAGCGCATTATAATCCATCACTTCATTGATTCAAGACGTTGCTCTAATTTAATTATCTCATCGCGCAGACGGGCAGCCTCGATAAACTCCATCTTCTTGGCTGCGTCAAGCATTTCGCTGCGCAGACGGTTGATTGATCGTTGCAGTTCTTCGGCATTCATATACTGCACTACCGGATCGGCAGCGATATCGACCGTGGTCGAGAATTCCGACATATAAAGGGGCTTCTCGGAAGTCGACACGCCGCGTTTGCGATCCTGTTTGCCGCGACTCTGCGACGGAGCTTTGACATCGTCTTCAGTCTCACGCCCGATGATTGCATTCCGCGCTTTTATGATAGCCGTCGGTGTGATGCCGTGCTCTTCATTGTAGGCAAGCTGGAGCGAACGTCGACGCTCTGTTTCGTCAATAGTCTGCTGCATCGAATCCGTAATCTTGTCAGCATACATTATCACCTCACCTTTCAGATTTCGGGCTGCGCGTCCAACGGTCTCGGTCAACGACCTGCGACTTCTCAGGAATCCCTCTTTATCAGCGTCAAGGATAGCGACCAACGAAACTTCAGGCAAGTCAAGACCCTCACGGAGCAAATTGACTCCGATCAGCACATCATAGACACCGGCTCTTAAATCATCAAGTATCTTGACTCGGTCCATCGTGTCGACATCACTGTGAATGTATGCCGTCTTGATGCCGAGTTTAGCCAGATAGTCATTCAACTCCTCAGCCATGCGTTTGGTGAGCGTAGTCACGAGAGTGCGTTCGCCGCGCTCTATGCGCAGGTTGATTTCCTCCATCAGATCGTCAATCTGATTAAGCGACGGTCTCACCTTAATGACAGGATCAAGAAGACCCGTCGGACGGATAACCTGCTCCACCACTACACCCTCGCTTTTCTGAAGTTCATAATCGGCCGGCGTCGCACTGACATAAACTACCTGAGGTGTCAGACGCTCGAATTCCTCAAACTTCAGCGGTCTGTTGTCAAGAGCAGCCGGCAGTCGGAACCCATATTCGACCAGATTCATCTTCCTCGACAGGTCACCGCCATACATAGCGCGTATCTGAGGTATCGTCACATGGCTTTCATCAATAATCGTAAGAAAATCCTTAGGGAAATAATCAAGTAGGCAGAAAGGTCTCATACCCGGCTGACGGCCGTCGAAATATCGGGAATAATTCTCGATACCTGAGCAATAACCGACCTCTTTTATCATCTCCACATCATAGGTCACGCGCTCATAGAGACGCTTGGCCTCCAGTTCACGCGCTTCGCGCTGAAAAAACTCCACCTGCTGTCCAAGATCCAACTGAATCTGAGCCACCGCTGAAGCCTGGCGTGCAGGAGATGTCACAAATATATTAGCCGGATATATCCTGAAATCCTCATGATTTGCAATGTGTACATTGTCTTCGGGATACATTGTTTCAAGAGACTCAATCTCATCGCCCCAAAACACCACGCGCAACAACACGTCTTCATAAGCCAGTCTTATATCAATCGTGTCTCCCTTTACTCTGAAATTACCGCGCTGAAAATCGACCTCGTTACGTGCGTATAGCGATCCGACGAGTTTACGCAGAAATTCATTTCGGGTTATCTTCTGACCGACTTTGACTGAAACTACATTTTCATGAAAATCTTCGGGATTACCGATACCGTAAAGACAAGACACCGATGACACCACCACCACATCACGGCGACCCGACAGCAGAGCGGAAGTCGTAGCCAGACGCAGACGGTCAATCTCATCGTTGATCATCAGGTCTTTCTCGATATATTTATCAACAGACGGTATATATGCCTCCGGCTGATAATAATCGTAATAAGACACGAAATAATGCACCTCGTTTTCAGGGAAAAACTGCTTGAACTCGCTGTAGAGCTGAGCTGCAAGAGTCTTGTTATGGCTCAGAATCAGCGTAGGTTTCTTAACCTCCTTAATGACATTGGCCATTGTGAAAGTCTTGCCGGAACCGGTCACTCCGAGCAATGTCTGAGCCGGAACGCCATCGTTGACTCCTTCTGCCAGCTGAGCAATAGCCTGAGGCTGATCGCCCGTCGGCTTATATTGAGAATGAAGTTTAAAATCCATCTTTTAATTTCACCATTATTCAAACTACAAATATAACACTTTCTTGCCGCAAAATCAAACGATATTTGAATAGCTTTTGAAAATTCAACTCGAATACATATATTTGCAAAATCAAACTCTATAATTAAACATAATCACTAATGAAACGGTTTCTGCTTTTTATCCCTTTCATGATGATCATAGCATTATCAGCCAGTGCCTACGACGGGGAGACTAATTTCACTCACAATCGCGCTACGTTCAGCGGTATGCTGACATCGTCTGACTGCTGGCAACTCGAAATATCCTATCATTATATGTTCTGTAAATATTTAGGCATAGGCGGTGGTGCAGGTATTTTAAAGAATTATTTTGTCGACGGATATGCGTCAGGCCGGGACTGGAATATAGACAGCGATGACGAAAAGCCTCAACACCTATATCTTCACCCTTCAATAGTCCTCAGATCACCATCACTACACATCAAACAGACACGTTGGGGACTCTATGCCGAACCGGGCGCGATACTTACAATTCCTTATACAAACGTATCAATACGGCAATATAATCATTGGCCTGCTTGGGATTTAACTCACGCGTCAACTAAGCATGGCCAATGGTTCGGCACCGACATAAGGCTCGGTCTCTACATCGACATTGGCCCGGGGTCAATAAGCTTCGGCTATACATGGTCAAACTTCGACATTTACAGCCAGTATCGCCATCTATCATATAGAGGCACATCTTTCAGCGAATTTTATCCGAGCAAACCGTCGATGCACGGTGCAATTCTCTCCATTTCAGGAAATTTCTAAAATAGCATGTTATGTTGTTAAAATTTCTTCAAGGAGTAATCCTCGGTCTTATCGTAGTTGTCGTAAACTACTTCTCATCTCCACAAAAAAAGATGACAAAGACCAAACGTCTTCTCCTCACCGCCGCAGTCTGTCTCATATCAGGTCTATTATACCA
>CAMWNL010000315.1 GCA_947175585.1 uncultured Bacteroidales bacterium
GAGGAGTATTCGAACTTATATTTTACAAATGCTCCGTTAAAAAACATTAATCTAATTTTTAATTTTTGTGGTTAATTAATTTTAAAGTAATTTAGCGACATAATACCTACCTAACTCTAAATCGACAACCTTAAAATCGATTTATTTAATTAATAACTTTAAATTAGTTTATGAAGAAACAACTACTCACTCTCGCTGCTGCTATGGCACTCGTGCCCTCATTCAGCGCAAACGCTCAGGCCGAAATCGAACAGGTTTGGCTCTATCAGAACGCTATTCTTAATGACGGCTGGGACGGTACAGCTCCCAACTGGGCTTCAGAAGATGCTATCAAATCTAAACCTTGTGCACGTTTCGCTACAGGTAAAGACGGTCGTATGTACACCATCAACATGATGACAATGTCTATCGCCGAAGTCACAAAAGACGGTCTTGTCGACCTCTACAAACTTCCTTCTCTCGAAGGTATTGCTTATGAAGGCATACCCGATTATTACGGCACAGCCATCTCTATGGACGATGCAGGCAACTTCCTCGTTGGTCACTATTTCACTAAAAATGGTCTTTCAAACCAGATTTACACCGTTTACAACACTGCTACCGCTGAAGCAAAGCACTTCGACCTCGGATATCCCGAAGGCACTGATGCTGAAACATACAGTACCCCCGAACAGTATGGAACAGGCGTTGGTCTCGGCCGTATCGACGTTGTAGGCCGTGTATGCGGTGACTTCTCTAATGAAGCAGTCTTCTTTATCGCACCTCAAGGTAAAGGCTTCGCTCAGAACATCCGTTTTGTGTATGCATACGCCGGAGGTGACTTCAATGACCTCAGCCTCGACGCAAACGAATACACCCCCACTTACCTTGGAACTACAAGCGTTACAAACATCGTTCAACCTGCTATCACCAACATCAGCGAGTATGGTGAAACAGTTGAAGATCACAGCAAAGCATATATCCTTAACTCAACAGAAGGTGGAAAATGGGATGTTATCGGTTGTGGTGCAGGCGCTCCCCAGGCAGGTCCTTGCTTTAATGTTCAGACTGCAATGCGCAACACACCCCCTTCAAAAAACAATGGTTTTGACACATTCCTCTTTGACGGCAAACGTTATTTCGTTCACGGCCGTAACGTTGTTACCGCCGATGGCGCTACTACAATCAACCCCAACAATACAGCACCGATGGACATCGCAGTATGGGATGAGGACGGTAATATCGTAGCAGAATGGGCTAACCCCGACTATGCTTCTAACGCAGGTTATAACTCAATCGTTGCTCAGGCAGTTGAAGAAGAAGGCTTTGCTTACATCCATGTTTACGTATCTACCGGTAAGATGACTATCGGCAACGGCGAAGGTTGTGGCGCAGCTGCAGTCCTCAAATTCTACCCCAACGGTTCTGCCGGTATCGAAGCTGTAGAAGTTGACAACAACAACGCTCCTGCTGTTTACTACAACCTCCAGGGTGTTGAAGTCGCTAACCCCGAAAATGGCATCTATGTTGTACGTCGCGGTAACAAGGTGACTAAAGAAATCGTTCGCTAACACGATCATTCATTAATCTAATAAAATACCCGGATTTCACAATTGTGGAATCCGGGTATTTTTATGTTGGATTTTAACTTTAAATTATTCAGCAGACTTGGGTTCCTTGATTACAAAGAGCTTGCGCTCTGTTGTCACATTACCTTTCTTATCAGTCTCCTCGCTCTTAACCAATCCTATGCCTTTGGCATACCAGTCGGTGATATTTGATTTCTCATTGCCCTCAGGAGTGCTGGTTCTCTTCACATAGCTGATTTTCACACATTCAAATGTTCCGGCTTCAACTGTCACAGATTCACTACCGAGGAATTTCGCTTCCCAGATATTTGTAGTCATAGTCATCTGGCCGATATTCAATCGCAATTTCGAATTAGGGATTTTTGCACCAACCTCATCCTTAGGATCAATAACCAATTC
Source organism: uncultured Bacteroidales bacterium (assembly GCA_947175585.1). Classification (GTDB taxonomy): domain Bacteria; phylum Bacteroidota; class Bacteroidia; order Bacteroidales; family Muribaculaceae; genus CAG-873. The sequence continues at coordinate 1,968 of CAMWNL010000315.1, forward strand.
AAGACGACCGCTGGTCGACATTGACTGCTCAAGATCGGCAAGCTCCATATCACTGATATACTGACCATTGGCCTGAGCTGATTGCTTAATCGTATTCAGAATCATGCTGCGAAAGTCTTCGGCGCTCATTTCCACAACAGTAGTCACATCGGTCTTAGCATCATAAAGATAGTTCATATTGGATTTGATCTCAGCAAGCGGAGCATCAGGTAATGCCATAACATTTTCTACCCGTACATTTATATTTCCGTCGGTAGAAGTCTCAACGTCAAGTATCGTCGACTTTTGCACGGTTTCGACCGGCTCTTTCTCAGTGTTATCCGTTACCTTATATAAGAATTCCTTACCTTTTTCAGTACAAAAATACTGGGCAGAAGCGGCAATCGCTCCGAAAACCGCCATCGACACTAATAAAAATAACTTTTTCATATCCTTGTTTAAATAATTAATCAATCGACTGTAACTCCTCAACATTTTCCTCGCCGGTAGAATCGCTTACAGAAACGCTTTTCACGGGACCGACACCCTTAGCATACCACTCTATAGTATGTTTCTTTTCTATCACGCCATTATTCTTAGTTCTGAGGATATACTCAACTTTTATGCAGTCAAATGTCCCTGCCGGCACAGTAACGGTCTCCGTACCTAAATATTTGCCGTTCCATATATTCATTACAAAAGAAATCGTACCAAGTACAATTGACATATTTGAATCCGGCATCTTATCTCCTTGTTTTGCTTTAGGATCAATAGTGACATCAAGCTGGCCATTAACGACTACCGCCTCTTCCAACTGAGCCATCACTTCCGGCAATTTGGCTAAATCATCTTCACTTTCAAGCGAAGCGAGCATCTGTTGCTTAACCAGAGACAAAATAAATCTCTTCATATATTCTCCGGTCACGACGGTAAACCTGGAGATATCGGTTTCAGCATCATAACTCCCATACATAGGATATGAAAATTGTCCCCCGATCATTTCAAGCTCCGGCCCTTTGGCAAAGCATTCAAAGATTACATTTATGTCGCCATTATCCGCCCGATCAACATTTACAACTGTTATATCAGCTTCTCGGACTCCCGTAGTTGCATAGTGCAGATTCTGATACTCTTTGGTTGAGAAATACTGAGCTGATGCAGAAATAAAGCCAACTGCCATCAGGATTACATTTGCTAATAACTTTTTCATATCAAAATGGATTTATCTGCAGCAAATATACACATAAACTATGAGATTTTGACTCCAATAGAATAAAAAAGTCCAAGTATTCTCAAATATTATGTTGCAACCGATTAATCTTCTCCCCAGACTGAATTGTCATTGCCGTCCCAGAAGGGTGAGTAGCTG
>CAMWNL010000316.1 GCA_947175585.1 uncultured Bacteroidales bacterium
GAAAACCATTTTAAACTAAATTTTTGTTTTCGTAAAAAGTTTAAATGAGTTCAATACTAAGTCTGTAAACCTCGCTTTGTCTCATTCAATAAAAATTAAGAAAGGCAGGGATTTCTACGATTGAAATCCCTGCCTTATTAAGCTTATGATTATCCGACTATTGGATTAGTCTTCAATGGCTGCCTGCGCCGCGATAATTTGTGGGATCATATCAGTCAGTTAGGATTTGTTGGTCAACAGTTGGTCAACGCTAAAAGGTGATCTTTTCTGTGTCCCATCTGAGACCAATTTTTTCCTATTTTATTGTTCATACTGTTCATTTTACGTTGTTGGTGATTAGAGTTATAATCTTATCTTTGTCTTGCAGCTGACTCTTCAACTGCTCGACGTTATCTTTGAGTCCGGCGATTTGGTCGCGGAGGTCGGACTCTCTGCCTTTTGCTTCTTCTAACTTCACCTTTGCAATCTCAATCTCTGCAAGCAAAGCGCTATCGCCCAAATTATTCAAGGCGTTTCCGGCAGTTGACACCGCCGAGAGGTATGCGCTTATCGGTGCAGAAGCCGAGCAATACAATGAGAAAAAGTTAAATTTCAGCGCGCGACAAATCTTAATCAGTTTTCCTGTATCAATGTTCTCACGATTGAATATGCGGTTGACGTGTTGCTGAGGCGTGTCAATCAGACGACCAAATTCAGTCTTGGTCATCTTCAATTCGTCAAGGCGTTTTTTAATCGCCTCTCCGATATGCACAGTTCTCAGCCCATAGTCGTGCATACATTTTGTGTATCAAACATTAAACATTAAACAGTGATAAAATCTTAAAACTAACAAACAATTTATGTTTAATCAAACATTAATTGTTTACTTTGCGTTCTGAAGATACTGATTATCTGTATGCAAAGTTAATCATTAATCATCAAACAACCAAATAAAACGTCAAAAATATGGAAGAAAAAAGCACAAAATTGCGCCCCACCATCTATGGGATGGCTGTCGGCGAGAGTCTGACGTTCCCCATTTCGCGGCTAAAGAGTGTTCGCACAATAGCCTCAGAACTGGGTATGATGTTTGAACGCCAGTACACGACGAGAACGGATCGAGAGACAAAAACAATCGAGGTAACAAGAAAGGCATAAGACTGAAAATTATGGCGTTTATGCAGTTTCTTGACCGCCTCATTCCTTACGACACCTTCCTCAATGATGTTGCATCAAGGGTCGTAAGAATGTTGAAAACCGACAAGGACGACCCAGAATTTGTTAGCCAAAGAAAGGCTTATGAAATGTTCGGTCGTCGTAATGTCGAGCGTTGGAGGAAGCAGGGAAAGGTAGAGCCGTGCAAGCGTCCCGGCAGACTGGAATACCGCACCGCTGACCTTAGGCTTCTCCAACGGGTTAAACAAGACTACTTCAAAAATCAAGACGACGATGTATAATAACAATATCAAGCACAGAGAGGCGGCGCAGCTTACCGCCTATCTCAATACTCTCAGCCGCTTCGAGCGGGCCCGCTTTATCAAGTGGGTAGCCGAGGAGTGCGGTGTATCGAGAGCGACTGTATATTCATGGAGGTATATGTGTTGCCGTATTCCGGATTTCGCCAAGGAAATCATCGAGAAGTGCGCCGACAAGGAAATATTCATCGAAGAAGAAACAGAAGACAATGATAAGACAGAAACCGGAGGTTGACCCTCACAGACGATATAACATCAAGGAGGTTTGCGACCTGCTGTGTATTCATCGTGATACTCTGACGAAATACACTAACCTTGATGTTATTGTTCCAATTCGCATTTCGAGCCGGGAGATATATTATCTCGGCTCTGAAATTATTCTGCTCTATGAGCATCTGACAAGCAAATCAAGAAGCCGATGATTGACGAAAGCACTATCCGACAGGTACACGACCGTGCCGACATCGTGGATGTGGTCTCTCGCTATCAGATTCCTCTGGTGAGAAAGGGAGCGCATTATTCTGCGTGTTGCCCTTTTCACTCAGAGCGTACTCCTTCGTTCATCGTCAGTCCGAGCCGCAACACCTATCACTGTTTCAGCTGTGGTGCGCATGGCAGCCCCATCGACTTCGTGATGAACTATGACAACAAGTCATATCCGGAGGCGATAGAAACCATCGCTAACATGATAGGTGTGCAGGTTCGCCATGTAGAGCGGCAGAAGACTGGTGAAGAACGGACAAAGGAGCGTGAACGCGAGGCTATGCTGACTGCAGTGGCCCGCGTTCAGGAGTTCTTTATCACTCAGCTTGCTTCGGATTCAGAGGATGCCTCCAAAGCGCGTGAGTACGCGTTTGCCCGATGGGGAGAGCAATACTGCAAGGAAGTCGGGATCGGCTATGCTCCGGCAGGATGGGATGCTTTACCTGATTATTGCAAGAACAACTGCCTCGACGAACACGCCCTGAAACAGGTTGGCATACTTCGTTTCTCCGACAAGTCGAAGAAGAACTATACAATATTCCGGGAGCGAGTCACTATCCCTATTACTGACCGCTACGGTCGAGTAATAGGTTTCACAGCCCGATATATCGGCAGTGATCCGGAAGCTCCGAAATATCTCAATTCCTCTGACTCACCTCTGTTCAAGAAAGGCGAGGTAGTGTTTGGACTGCGTAACGCTATGCGACAGGCCTCAAAAGCCGGTCGCTTCATCATTGTAGAGGGTGCCCCGGATGCTATAATGCTCCAGTCAGATGCTGTAGGTCTTACTGAAACCGTTGCCGCACTCGGCACTTCTTGGAATGAGAATCAGTTCCGCCAGTTGCAACGCTACGCTCCGGCTCTGGTCTTCCTGCCTGACGCTGATCCCCCTAAGGAGGGTGAACAGTTTGGGCCAGGAATAAAGGCTGTGATGAAGAACGGACTTACCGCCCTTCAACTTGGCTTCGAGGTCAGCGTCCGCGAGATTCCGTTTGCAGAGCATACGGTCAGTGTGCCACTTTTCGATTTTGAAATTGAACAGCAGAGACAACAGGCTCAAGCTGACAAAATCGAAGCCACACGCAAATCCGGTACTTCATCAAAGAAGAAGTTAGCCGAAATATCCCTGAACGATGCAGAGATAGCCGCACTACCGCGAACACGGCAAATTGCGGTTCTGTACTCTAAGAACGACCCCGACAGTTATGTGACCTCAGCCGCAATCTTCAATTCCCTTGAAGATGTGCATTTTGCCGTATGGTACGGTCTCAAACTGCTATCAGCCTGTCAGACGGACTCTGACAAGGTAAAGGCACTGAATGAAATCTGCCGCGACGTGCTGACGCTCATCTCGGACGAGACACTGCTTAACCGGTGC
>CAMWNL010000317.1 GCA_947175585.1 uncultured Bacteroidales bacterium
CCGCAGGGACCGGTGTCCCCCATTTCCCAGAAAATGTCATGCTTGTTACCGGTGATGATATGGTCAGCAGGCAGATGAGTTTCCCAGATAGCGGCTGCCTCGTCGTCGCGAGAAAGTCCCTCTTCGGGCGAACCCTCAAACACTGTCGCATAAAGGCGAGAAGTATCAAGCTTCAATACATCTACAAGATATTCCCACGCCCAGTCGATAGCCTCTTTCTTGAAATAATCGCCGAACGACCAGTTGCCGAGCATTTCAAACATAGTGTGGTGGTAGGTATCCATGCCGACTTCTTCAAGGTCGTTATGCTTGCCGCTTACGCGCAGACACTTCTGCGAGTCAGCCACGCGCTGATACTTAGGCGCCTTGTTACCGAGAATTATATCTTTAAACTGATTCATACCGGCGTTGGTGAACATCAGCGTCGGATCGTCTTTGATGACCATCGGAGCCGAGGGCACGATGTGGTGACCCTTGCTTTCAAAAAACTTTTTGAATGACTCGCGTATTTCTTTTGCTGTCAACATATTAGTGTGAGAATATATCTATTATGATTTGTTTATTTCCAAACTTTAAAAATTCTTTTTGACGAATTAACTCACAAAATTAGTCAGAACTTATTACTTTTGCAAGAAAAAACAAATCACATTAATATAAAGCACCCGGCTACAGAGGCCATTTCACCAAAGAGCAAAACGACATGAGTCACAAAGCATTCTACCGCTATAACCCATCGACCGACCGCTACGAACGCGTATATCCGTCAGGACGCGAGCGCACGGTCACGGCCTTGCGACAAGCCGCAGTGGGTATAGCTGTGGCAATTGCGACTTTTGCGCTCGCCTATATTTTCTTTGAATCGCCGAGAGAGAGGAAACTGCGCGAGAAAAGCGAACAGATCGAAGACCGACTCGCTACCCTCAACCGCAGGGCTGACCAGGCTCTTGAAGTGATGGAGGAGCTCGCCCAACGCGATAACAACTTCTATCGCGTGATGATGCAGGCCGAACCCTTGACATCGGGTCAGCGTTATGCCGGGCTCGAACGACAGCGCAACTATGATGCCATCGACTCTATGGCCGATTCAAAAATATTGCGCCTGACTACAGACAAGCTTGACCTGCTTGACAAGATGATCTACACGCAGTCAAAATCTTATGATTTCATTGCCAATGAAGTGCAGAGCATGACTGACCGCACGGCTCATATACCGGCCATACAACCTATCTCAGAAAAATATCTCCGCGCAATGGCGTCAGGCTACGGATACCGACGCGACCCGATATACGGTACGACAAGATTTCACGAAGGCATGGACTTTTCGTCGCCTGTCGGCACACCGGTCTACGCAACCGGCGACGGCACGGTAACTTATGGTTCATGGAAAAGTCAATACGGCAATCTCATAGAGATAGATCACGGTTATAATTACACCACCCGTTACGCCCATCTTTCACAGATTCTGGTCAAACCGGGTCAGAAAGTCAAACGCGGAGACCTTATCGGAAAAGTCGGCAATACTGGTAAATCAACCGGACCACATCTTCACTATGAAGTGCGTTTCCGCGATCAACCGCAGAATCCGGTCAATTACTATTTTTATGACCTGACCCCGGAAGAGTATGACAAGATGATAATCGAGGCCGAGAACGCCGGTCACGTCATGGACTAACATTATGCGAGAATCTACCGACAAACGATATTACAAAATACGAGAAGTTGCCGAACTGCTGCAACTTCCTGCTTCGACATTGCGTTTCTGGGAATCACAGTTCACCATCCTGAAACCAAAACGGAATGACGGAGGTACACGATTCTACACACCGTCTGACATCGAGACTCTCAAGATGATAAAATATCTTGTCAAAGATAAGGGTCTGAAAATCGAAGCTGCTCAGGAAGCCGTCAGACGCAACCACTCCGGTGTAAGCCGTCGAAGCCGCGCGATAGACACACTTAAAGATGTGCGCAATCAGCTTCAGGGCCTGCTGGACGCGCTAAACAAACTCCGCTGATTGTTCATCGCAAATTTCTTCATCTTAAAGTTATTTGTCAAATTTGCCTTATATATTGCCTCATTTATGCATCGATTAGTAAAGTTATTACCTGCAGTGGTTTTACTCGCCGCGTCAACCGCAGGATTTGCCCGTACAAAGGTTCCGGGCAATGATAGAAATCATATTTCGCCTAAAGAGATCGGCTATAATACCATCAACAGATCTACGGCTGAAGCGCATATCGGCTTTCTCGCGTCTGACGAACTTGAAGGTCGCGAAGCGGGCTACAAAAGCGGTCGCATCGCCGGACTATATGTTGAGTCCCAACTGAAGGCTCTCGGGCTCGAACCGTGGAACGATTCAACTTTCACCCAACCATTTGATGCCTATCGGATTGAGCGACAAAGACGAGGTCGCTATACAGTTCATCCCGATTCAATCTCACAACTTCAGGGACAGGTGCATCAGAAACTGGAGCTTAAAAATGTCATGGGTAAAATCGAAGGTAAAAATCCTGATGAAATAGTCATTATCGGAGCGCATTACGACCATCTGGGCGTAGATCCGCTACTCGACGGAGATAAGATTTACAACGGCGCCGACGACAATGCGTCAGGCGTGGCGGCAGTGCTCCAGATCGCGAGGGCATTCATGGCCTCGGGGGTCAAGCCAGAGCGCACAGTGATATTTGCATTGTGGGACGGCGAAGAGAAGGGATTGCTGGGATCGGAACACTTCATGCTCACCTACCCACATCCTGAGAAAATCAAAGGCTATCTCAACTTCGACATGATTGGCCGTAATAACCGAGAAGACGTGCCCGAGCATGTAGTATATTTCTACACTCAGGCTCATCCGGTGTTTGAGGAATGGCTGCGCAACGACATCGCCGAACGCAATCTTAATCTCAAGCCTGATTATCGCGGCTGGGATCGACCCATAGGGGGAGGCGATAATGGCTCCTTCGCTAAACGCGATATCCCCATCATTTGGTATCACACTGATGCTCATCCTGATTATCATCTCCCGTCAGACCAGACAGAACGTATCAATTGGGACAAGACTGTCGATATAACAAGGGCAGCCTACCTCAATCTATGGAATCTCGCCAACGAGGCCAAGTATTGACACTGTCAAAAGGGCTTGAACTTAAACGTATAAACCTCGCATCCACATATAGGCTGTTTCGGCTTGTGGGCGAGGTTTTTATTATATGATAGGTTAAACCTTCACTTCCGTTGCGGAAGCTCTTAAGTTCTATCCCTGGGAGAATCTCGGAACTATGATGACAGCCCCATTGCTGCTCCTGT
>CAMWNL010000318.1 GCA_947175585.1 uncultured Bacteroidales bacterium
GATATAAGAAGAGTGGGGGTCAAGGCTCTTGAGGAGTGACGGTATCTGGGATTCGAGCAGACTGTCGAGATCGATGGGGTCGACATAGTCGTTTTCGATGATTTCGTAGAGACGGTTGAGTTTTTTCTGGAATGGACTCTGGTTGCGGCCTCCGGCAAGAGTGAAACCGAGCCACATGCCGCCGACAAGAATCAGGGCGGCGAAGAGTGGAAGCCACTTGGTAAATCTGTTGTCGTTCATAAAAGGATGATAGGGTTGGAAGACAAGGTCATCTGTTTGTGTCAGCGATATGGACACACTCGACTCCGGCACGGGCGAGGAGGTCAAGACCGTCGGTGATGCGGTAAAGCTCGTTGAAGACTACGCGGCGTATGCCGGCCTGGATTATTAGTTTGGCACATTCGAGGCACGGCGAGGCAGTGACGTAGAGAGTGGCGTTGTCGCTGGAGTTGTTGCTGCGCGCAACTTTAGTGATTGCATTTGCTTCGGCATGAAGAACATAGGGCTTGGTGGCTCCTGATTCGTCCTCACAAATATTCTCAAAGCCGGCAGGGGTGCCGTTATATCCGTCAGAGATTATCATCTGGTCTTTGACGATTATCGCGCCAACCTTGCGGCGTGTGCAATATGAGTTCTCAGCCCATATCGACGCCATGCGCAGATAGCGTTTGTCGAGTGTTTCTTGCTTTTCTTGCATTGATGTCATATCAGACGTGGTGATTATCAAGCAAAGATAATACTTTTTTGCAAATCTGACAAATCAAAATAGAATAGCTATGTTATAAGCGGCAAATGCTACGAGCCACGCAGCGATTGTGTTGTAAATGACGCTGAACGCACCCCATTTCCATGTGCCTGTCTCGCGAGCGATGGCAGTGACGGTGGCGATGCAGGGGCAGTAGAGCAAAATGAAGATTAGGAAGCTGATGGCGGCGGCCGGGGTGAAGTCCGGTTTGCCTGTTGCCGGATCCGGCATGGTAAGCCGTTGACTCAGACGTGACTCAGCGGTGGCCTCGTTGTCAGTGTAAAGGACTCCGAGAGTCGAGACCACAATCTCTTTAGCCGGCACTCCGGCAAGGGCGGCGACTGAGGCTCGCCAGTGGAAACCAAGAGGCTGCATCACAGGTGTGATGGCTTTGCCCATCATTTCGAGATAGGAGTCGGTCGAGGGATTGATGGCGACAGACGCGGTTGCCGGGACGGTCGCCACCACCTCGGTGGCTGTATCATCATGACGTGGAAAATAGTTCAATGCCCAGACTATTATACTGGCGACAAGGATAGTGCCACCCATTTTCTTCAGATACTGAACGCCTTTAGCCCATGTGTGGCGGAGCGATGCCTTCATCGTCGGGAGGCGGTAGGGTGGCAACTCCATGACAAAGGGTGTTTCATCGGTCTTGAAGAGGAAGCGGCGCAGAAGCCGTGCGGTGATGACGGCTACGATGATGCCTATGACATACAGACCCATGAATACGAGCGGAGCGTGAGCAGGGAAGAATGTGCCTATAAGGAGCACATAGATAGGGAGTCGGGCCGAGCACGACATAAACGGGTTGATGAGTATCGTGATCAGGCGGCTTGAACGGCTCTCAATGGCGCGAGTGGATATTATGGCCGGTACATTGCATCCAAAGCCCATGATCAGAGGTATGAATGATTTGCCGTGGAGACCAATGCGATGCATCACTTTATCCATGATGAATGCTGCGCGGGCCATATAGCCTGAGTCTTCCATGAACGATATGCAGAAGTATAATATCAGGATGTTGGGCAAGAAGACGATCACTCCACCGACTCCGCCGATAATGCCGTCGGCGATGAGGTCTTTGAGGATGCCGTCGGGCATGAGTTTCTGAACCGCGGAGCTGAGCCATGCCACTGCACTGTCAATCCAGTCCATCGGATATTGGCCGATGGCGAATGTCGCCCAGAATATGAGAAACATTATCAGGAAGAACAACGGGAAGCCGAATAACTTGTTGGTGACGAATGAGTCAATAATGTTCGTGCGGCTGTCTGTGCTGACAGGACCAGATTCCATTGTTTCGGCCAGAGCGCCGGCTATGAAGCCGTATTTCTCGGCAGCAATGGTCGACGATATGTCTTCGTCGGTTATGGATTCGAGATTGGCTCGCAATTGGTCGCGCAGAAGCATTATAGTTTTGCGCGAGGGTGATTTGGCAATTATGTCTTCGGCCTCGCGGTCGCCTTCGAGCAGTTTGATGGCGATATAGCGGGGGGAGAAGTGTCGACCAATCTGACCATCGGCTTTAATTACGTCAATAAGCTGTCGGACGGCGGCTTCAATGTCGTGACCGAGGCTGACATGGATATGTCGCACTGATTTGGACTGACCTTCGTAGACCTGAATGACCGTATCGAAAAGACGGTCAATGCCTTCGCCATTTCGTGCGACGATCGGAACCATTGGGACGCCAATCATGTCGCCGAGCATCGTGTAATCAAGTTTTGTGCCTCGGGCACGGATTTCGTCATACATGTTGAGCGCAATCACCATGCTGCGGTCCATGTCGATAAGCTCGGTCGTAAGATAGAGATTGCGCTCAATGTTAGACGCATCGACAACGTTGATGATTACGTCAGGGGTGTAATCGCGTAGGTAACGTCTCACATAAAGTTCTTCAGGCGAATAGCTGGCGAGAGAGTATGTGCCGGGCAGGTCGACTATGTTAAACCTGTAGCCTTTGTAGTCAAACGAGCCTGATTTGGCATCAACGGTCACACCGCTGTAATTGCCGACGCGTTCGGTCATGCCGGAGGCAATATTGAACAGTGATGTCTTTCCGCAGTTAGGATTACCAATCAGGGCGACGTTGATGGTGTGACGTTCTCGTTCGATGATACTCTCGTGGTCTACAGGGCAATCCGTTACGATGCCCGATCCGTGAATCGGCTTGATGTCACTCTCGTTATCAATCTTAACAACCTCGATCATGTGAGCTTCAGAGGCTCTTAGTGACACGTCGTAGCCCATGATTGAGTATTTGATAGGGTCTTTAAGAGGTGCGTGTAGGATGACCTCGACAGGTCTGCCTTTAACAAAACCCATCTCCATGACTCGTTTACGGAAAGCGCCGTGACCGAGGATTTTAATAACGATACCGGTCTCACCGGTTTTTAAGTCGGACAATCGCATGGGCAATTCACTTCAATTTTGAGAGTGCAAAATTGCAAAAAAAAGCCCGATAATAAAAATAATTTGCGTTTTTATTTAGAATGATTTTAAATTAGACCTGATAATATCTTTGTCAGTCAGGTATGACGAGGTATAATAGAC
>CAMWNL010000319.1 GCA_947175585.1 uncultured Bacteroidales bacterium
TCTCTTTTCGTCGGCAGCGTCAGATGGGTATAATAGACAGCGCTCGACATGCTCCATAAAAAAGAAATCGACCTCGTTGTCAACATACCTAAGAATCTGAGTTCTACCGAGCTGAGCAACGGCTACAAAATCCGTCGCGCAGCCATTGACCTCAACATCCCCTTGCTGACCAACGCCCGTCTCGCCTCGGCATTTATCCTGGCGTTTACATCAATGTCAATCGACCAGATCGAAATCCGCAGCTGGGACGAATATTAAGTCTAATCATACAATAAGGGTGAAGAATGGATGCAAGCAGTACATTCTTCATCCTTATTTCCATTTTTATTTATTAACTTCTTAAATTCAATCTATTATGAAACATCTATTGCGTCTGTCTGCGGTCGTACTCGCTCTGACAGCCACATTATGGGCTTCAGCAGGCAAATACGAGTTCCGGACTGTGCCCGGCGACCCGTTGGACACAAAAATGTACACGCTTGAAAACGGCTTGAAAATCTTTATGAGCGTCAACAAGGATCAGCCCCGTATCCAGACTATGATCGCCGTGCGCGTCGGTGGTAAGAACGACCCGGCTGAGACTACCGGTCTCGCCCACTATTTCGAGCACCTTATGTTTAAAGGCACAGAGCAGTTCGGCACCACCGATTACGCTGCCGAAAAGCCTATGCTCGACGAGATCGAACGCCTGTTTGAAGTTTACCGCAAGACTACTGACGAAACCGAACGCGCGGCAATCTATCACGCGATCGACTCTGTCAGCTACCAGGCGTCACTCCTCGCCATCCCCAACGAATACGACAAACTCATGAACGCCATCGGTGCGACAGGCACCAACGCCTACACCAGTCAGGACATGACATGCTATGTCGAGGATATCCCCTCTAACCAGCTTGACAACTGGGCCCGCATTCAGGCTGACCGATTCGAGCACCCCGTCATCCGCGGATTCCACACTGAGCTTGAAACCATCTATGAGGAAAAGAACATGTCTCTCACTCAGGACAACCGCAAACTGTCTGAGGCTATGCTCAGCGCAATTTTCCCCACTCATCCTTACGGCACTCAGACCGTGCTCGGCACTCAGGAAAACCTGAAGAACCCCTCTATCACCAATGTCAAGAATTACCATAAGACCTGGTATGTTCCCAACAACATCGCAATCTGTCTCGCCGGTGATTTCAATCCCGATCAGGCTGTCGACGTTATCAAAAAATATTTCGGTCACCTCAAACCCAACCACAATCTTCCTGTGCTTGATTTCCCGGCTGAAATGACCATCTCAGAACCGATTAACCGTGAAGTGTGGGGCAACGAAGCCGAGCGCCTCTATCTCGCATGGCGCATACCCGAAGCCAAGAATGAGGACTCTCAGGTGCTTTCAATCATCTCTGAGGTGCTCAGCAACGGCAAGTGCGGTCTGATTGACCTTGACATCAACATGGCGCAGACTATGCTTGGCGCAGGTGCCGGCATGTATGGTCTCTCCGATCAGGGCGCCTTCCTTCTCATCGGCATGCCTAAGGGCGGCCAGACCCTCGACGACGTGCGCGCACTGCTGCTCGCTGAAATGAAGAAACTCCGCGAAGGTGACTTCGACGATGACCTCGTCCCTGCGATCATCAACAACGCCAAACTTGACCTCCAGCGTTCATTTGAAAGCAACGAATCTCGCGCCAGCTACTATCGTGACGCTTTTATCAACGGTGAGGACTGGGATGACGTCGTGAAATCATTCAACGACCTCGACAAAATCACCAAGGCTGATATTATCGCCGTAGCCAACAAATATTTTGGCGACAATAACTACGCCGCCATCTACAAGCGTCAGGGTCCTGACAAAAACGAGCTGAAGATGTCAAAACCGGCAATCACTCCTATCGCCATGAACCGCGACGCCGCCAGCCCGTTCCTCATCGAGATTCAGAATTCTGTGGTAGAGCCTATCGAACCCGTATTTGTTGATTACAATAAGGATCTCACTCGCCTCACTACCAAGAGCAAAATCCCGGTGCTCTACACTCACAACTCTACCAACGACGTATTCCAGCTCACATATATATATAATGTAGGCGAATACAATGATGCCCGTCTGGGATATGTCAACGAGCTTCTCGGGCTCTTCGGCACTCCTGATATGACACCTCAGGACATCCAGAATGAGTTCTACAAACTCGCTTGCTCATTCCGCATCTCCATCGGCGGCGAGCGCTCATTTATCGTAATCAGCGGTCTCAACGAAAATATGTCCAAGGCGGTAGCTCTCTTTGAAAAAATCGTCAAGGAAGCTGTAGCTGACAAGGATGCTTACGCATCATTCATCGACCGCATTGAGCAGTCGCGTGCCAACAGCAAGACTAACCAGCGCGCCAATTTCTCGGCACTCAGCACCTACATGACCTATGGCAAGGATAATCCTCAGACCAACAACATGACTGTTGAGCAGCTTCGCGCTACCCAACCTGAAGAATTCCTCACCGCCCTGCGTGAACTCATGGGCTATGAGCATGAGATCATCTACTACGGTGCAAGCTCTGAAAAGCAGGTGATCGCTGACCTCGACAAGTATCACAAAGTGTCAGGCAAACTCAAACCGGCTCCCGAACAGAACCGATACACCATGCAGCAGCCTGAAGAAACAATCATCTTCGTTGCGCCTTACGACGCCAAGCAGCTCTACATGTCGCTCTACTCTAACCGCGGCGAAAAATATGACCCCGCCATCGAACCGCTCCGCACCATTTACAACGAGTATTTCGGCGGCTCGATGAACGCTATCGTATTCCAGGAAATGCGCGAAAGCCGCTCTCTCGCCTACTCTGCCTGGGCAAACATGTCGGCGCCCAACAACCTGCGCCGACCCTACACATATCGTGCACAGATCGCGACTCAGAACGACAAGATGATGGACGCGACCAACGCTTTCGATGATATCATCAACAACATGCCCGTTAGTCCGGCCGCATTTGAACTCGCCAAGAAAGCCATCGAGTCAAGTATCCGCACCGAGCGCATCATCAAGGACGACATCGCCTGGAGCTATATCAACGCACGTGACCTCGGACTTGACTCTGACCGCCGCATCGCTGTGTTTGAAGCTCTCCCGTCGATCACTCTCGATGACATCGTGAAATTCCAGCAGGACAACGTCAAAGGCCGCACTTATTACTATTGTGTACTCGGCGACCCCGATGACATCGACCTCGAAGGTCTCTCAAAACTCGGTAAAGTCGTAATGCTGACCACCGAAGACATCTTCGGCTACTAAACAACAACGACCATCATATATGAA
>CAMWNL010000320.1 GCA_947175585.1 uncultured Bacteroidales bacterium
CTCGTACTACGTCAGCAGACAACCGAGCAGCTTGGCAGCATCGACCCGACGCGCCTGATTGCAGCCTTCGCCGCCAGCGGATCAAACTGGTTTGGAGCGAATGATGACACAACAACTTTTGCCATCAATGGCTCAACTCTCAATATCGGAGACGGTGAACTCGCAACCGGTCACATCGTCTATAACCTCCCATCGACAGCCGGAGGTAAGAAACTCTCTATTGATCGAGGCAATGCAGCCGGTGTACCGGCCTATGGCTCCGTGATTTCTCGTTACACCACCGAGTCGTCTAAGGTCAAAGCTCAATCATGCAGCGACCTCTCGGTTGAAAAGCGCATCACAGCCCTGCGCGACGGCAACTGGCAGTATGTCAATGATGTTCAGCTCGGCGAACAGGTGCGCGTGCTGCTCACTATCAAAGTGAAACGCGACCTCGAATATGTAACCGTTATCGATGAGCGTCCGGCAGCATTCGAACCCGTCGACCAGCTTCCCGGGTGGGTGTGGAACGGCGGCGCAGGCTTCTACCGCGAAAACCGCGACTCCGCTACAAATCTATTTATCGATTACCTGCCCAAAGGGACTTATCAGATCACGATTGACATGACAGCCTCAGTAGCCGGCGATTTCACAACCGGCATCGCAACTGTCCAGAGTCAGCTCGCTCCGTCAATCACCGCCCACTCCGCAGGATCAGTCCTCCACTGCAAATAAGAAGCCGAACATCAATCTAAAAAAGCAGCGTCAGAATCTGGCGCTGCTTTTTCTGCTTTCATCATACATAACATAATAAAGGGATTAACCTCTCATTATTTGTAAATAAAAGTTAATTCCTCAATTTTTATCAGCGTTTGTCCGGTTGAGTCATTGGTTTGTTTCTTTTTCATTATTAGTTACGGAGATATTCACTGCTTGTCATCAATATTGTCATAGATCCACTCTGTGATTTCACAGGTATCAGGGTGTATGCAGCAAAGAAGATCTGCAAGGTAATCGCCTGATGTCTCTGAAGTGTAGAGTTCCACTTTGTCTATCATGCCGGAATCAGTCTCATCATACCATTTAATAAAGAAGCAGACACCGACATAATCACCTTCAGTTTCCATGTGACTTCTGTTAAGCTCAACCTCACACGATATAATAGTGCAGTCGTCTTCGTATTCCACATCACGGTCATATTTCCGAAGTTTGTCCCATAACTCATCAAAAGATTTTGAGCCTGAGATTGCTTCCTGAATGGGCTTTTTAGCCTCCTCATAAGCCTCTCGATTAAAATTGGCATTAAACAATTTTTGCTGTTCGGGTGTGATCTTAATCTTTCTCATATATTCCTATACTATACTTCTGACTAATTATCCTGATCAGTCTACAACGTTCTGGGGATGTCCCGATATAAACGCGGCTAGGTTGTCGGCCGAGACAGTGAGCAGACGGCGTCGGGCGGCTGTGCTTTGCCAAGCCACGTGAGGGGTGATGATGCAGTTTGGCAGACCGATCACCGGACAGTCAGCGTGAGGCGGTTCATGCTCAAGCACGTCGAGACCGGCCGCGGCGAGGCGACCATTACGCAGTGCGTCGGCAAGAGCATGTTCGTCGACAAGACCACCGCGAGCAGTATTGATAAGTATGGCCGAGGGTTTCATTAACGCCAATGTCTCCGCACAGATAAAGTGACGGTTATCATCACTGAGCGGAGCGTTCAGCGACAGGACATCTGCACGGCTCAGCATTTCGTCGCGCGACACCTTCTCTATAAAGTCAGGCAGACGGTCAGCGCTTTTTGAAGTAGCGCTGATGACCTTCATTCCAAATGCGTGAGCAATCTTCGCTACCCTCATGCCGATATTTCCAAGACCATAAACCGCCATTGTCAGACCGTCGAGTTCCTCTATCGACGACAGACGATAACTGAAGTCCATACACTTGGTCCACTCTCCGCGAGCGACGCTGTCGGTGTAGGCCTCGGTGCGGTTTGTTATAGCGAGCAGCAGTGCAAAGACCGTCTGGGCTACGGAAGCCGAGCTGTAGTCAGGCACATTGCAGACCGTGATGCCGGCACGACGGGCAGCGGCAAGGTCAACGTTGTTATAACCTGTTGCAAGGATGCCTATGAATTTCAAATCTGGCAGTAGAGCGATAGTCTCGGCGTCGAGGATAACTTTATTGACAAAAACGGCAAACGCTCCGCGACTGCGGTCAACGATCTGAGCCGGCGAAGTGCGTTCATAGACCTTCAGCTCTCCGAGCCCGTCGAGCTGCTCCCAGGATAAATCGCCGCTATTGGCTACATAACCATCGAGCACCACGATTCGTCGGTCTGACTGTGTGGCAAGATTATTCATGATCATTGCGGATAAAGTTTGTTGCGCGTCGCGGCTCCGGTTCGGGAGCGACAGGCGACTGCGGATTATGAATAGATTTTAACATCCACGCCATATTGCGGCCAAGGGTGCGCATCGTCTGCAGACCCTCCTCGTCATAACGGGCTTCGCCGCGTTCGCGACCGTGGACACTGTTCCAATACTGAGAACTGACCACAGGCATGCTCAGGATAGTGTAATATTTGTTCAAGCGGTCAAACGCAGCCGACGCACCTCCGCGACGACAGCACACAACCGATGCGGCCGGCTTATATCTCAACAGTTTGCCCGATGAATAGAACAGGCGGTCAAGCAACGCGCACAGTGAGCCTGACGGACCGGCATAATAGACCGGCGATCCGATGACGATAGCGTCAGCGCGGCTGACAGCCTCGCGAGTCTTCACATAGAGATCGTCGCGGAACACACACACTCCCGTAGTCGAACACTTGTAGCAAGCTATGCAACCCTGCACGGGCTTGGTACCGATCCATAAGGTTTCAGTCTCGATGCCTTCTTTAGCGAGAGTGTCTGCAACCTCAGAGAGAGCTATTGAGGTGTTGCCGTCGGGATGAGGGCTACCGTTGATCAGTAATACTTTCATATTTCAATTTTTTAATTATTTGCGGTTTGCATTCACGAAAAAACTCCAGCTCATCGTCAGAACCAGTTCGATATACTGCTTGATATAGTCATCGTCAGTCGAGCCGGGGAACACGATCCACTGGTCGAGTTTGTAACGGCCGTTCTGGACAAATGCTTTAGGCATACGTGCACGTCGCGAAAATTCGTTGCAGAAGACAAGTGCCGGACCGACCTCGTCTTCAGTCAGATTAAATTAATCGGAGATTGCTTCTATGACACACCATCCGTCATCATCGTGCGTAAAGTGAAAAACGACGTCGTGGGG
>CAMWNL010000321.1 GCA_947175585.1 uncultured Bacteroidales bacterium
GAAAAAAGCCTGTCTGAGGTCACGGGCATGAGATTTTCGATGCCCGAAATAGATAGCGGCATGATCGTTATCGACGGCCTGTTTGGCAGTAACATCACCGGACCACTATCGAGAGGCTATCAGGTTCTGGTCACTAACATCAACGAGTCCGGAGCCAAAGTAATAGCTATCGACAGTCCGTCGGGCCTTCCGGGCAACCCGATGTCAGGACTGATCAACAGCAAGATTATCCACGCCGACATCACGCTGACACCACTTGTGCCCAAACTATCTTTTTTTATCAACGAAAACATCGAACTCGTCGGCGAATGGAAAGTCATCGGTCCGCGACCATCCGCCGCGACCATCCGTCATCTCAGGAGTTCCCACTATCTCATAGAGGGTCACAACATACAGCGTTGTCTGCGTCCACGTCCGTTTGACTCCTCAAAAAAGGACTTTGGAAGCGCAATCATCTTCTCCGGCTCATACGGCATGATGGGAGCCGCAGTGCTCACCACCAAAGCCGCCTCACGCTCAGGATGTGGAAAAGTCACATGCCACACCCCGTCATGCGGATACAACATCATGCAGATTTCCGTACCCGACGCCCTCTTTGAAAGCGACCCTAACGAAAAGATTATCGAAAACATTGAGATAACCCGTAATTACTCGGCTGTCGCCATCGGTCCGGGCATGGGCACCGCTGACGCGACTATCGACGCTCTCGAAACATTTCTGAAAGTCGCTTCAGCCAATAACCGCCCGGTCATTCTCGACGCCGACGCGCTCAACTGCATAGCCATCCGTCCGACGATGCTCGACTATCTGCCGCTGCTGTCCATTCTCACTCCTCACGCCGGTGAGTTTGACCGTATCTTCGGTGCTCAGCCGTCATCATCAGCCCGTCTCGCTAAGGCGATTGAAGTGTCCAAGACCTATAAGGTTATCATCGTCCTCAAAGGCTTTTACTCTGCCACAGTGCGCCCCGATGGTAAAGTCTACTATAATTCGTCGGGCACCCCGGCGCTTGCAACTGCCGGCTCAGGCGATGTGCTTACAGGTCTGCTCGCAGGTCTGCTCGCACAAGGCATCAAACCCGAACTTGCTGCTATTTCCGCTGTCTACATCCACGGTGTGGCTGGTAAAATTGCCGAACAGCAGCATGGTTCCTACGGTGTCTGTGCCCACGATGTCGCCGATAATATCGGTCGTGCAATCAAAACCATAATGAGACACTGACCCGCCTCCTGATTAATCAACTAAAAATTTAAGACCGACATATATGAAGACTCTCAAGACATTAGCCACCATAGCCATTACATCGTTAATCAGCTTAGGCGTCCAGGCTCAGACTACCCAGCGACTCAACGCATCAAAGGCTAACGACTACGGCCTTATCTACTCGCTTCCTCGCACTCTTGTCGACATAACGATCGAAACCGAGCACACCGAGAAGACACCCGGCGACTTCTATAATTATGCAAAACTCAAACTCGGCATCAACGACGCTATCACCAAACCGTCTCGCTCGGTGACTGTCAAATCCGTAACAATCACTCCGCGAGGTGTGGCCGATCCTGACAATCGCTGGCTCGTGCAGTTTAAAGCCGGAGCTACACCCTATGTCATTCTCGATGATAATAACTGCCCGGTCGCAGTCAACACTGATAAAGTGCCTCAGCAGTCCAAGCCGGCTCTCCCCGAGGCCATGAAGGCCAAACCGACACCCCTTGAGACCGAAGCCGCCTCACAGGCGATTACTCAGGAAATGACACTCAGCTCCTCGCTTTCAAAGCGCGCCGATCTCGCTGCCCAACGCATATTCGAACTACGCGAGACTCGCTCCGACCTCATTTCCGGTCAGGCTGACAACACCCCCCCCGACGGAAAGTCGATGCAGCTCGCCCTCGACAATCTCTCTGCCCAGGAAGCCGCTTTGACAGCCATGTTTGCCGGAACGACTAAATCTTATACATCTGTTTCGACCATCACTTTCGAACCCGACAGCGAGAGCGTCAACGACGAAGTCTTCGTGCGTCTGTCACCGGTTGACGGCATCGTCGACGCCAACGATCTCTCCGGAGCACCGATTTACATTTCAGTCGACATTGTCGAACAAGGCAATCTGCCGCTCAACGATAAAGGCGAACCAAAAACATTCCCCAAAGGCGGTCTTGCTTACAACATACCCGGTCGTGCATTGATAACCCTCTCATACGATGGCCGTCAGATAGCAAGCGAAGAGGTTTCGCTTGCTCAACTCGGTGTGACCTTCGGTCTTGATCCCAAACTGTTTTCTGACAAAAAAGAGCCGTCAAAACTTTTGCTTGACCCGACCACAGGCGCCATAACCCTACTCGGCCCCGCCGATGAATAATTTTTTTGACTGAATGAATCGCCGGCTCCTGAGGTTTACATTTTCGGCCGTAATGCTGCTTGGCGGCATTGCCGCTTATTCGTGCACTTCAGCCATCGTAAGCCGTCATGCCTCAGCATCTGGAAAACCGATGCTCTGGAAACATCGCGACTCATCATTCGAAAGCAATTTTGTCGAGCGAATAGCTCCTACCGACACCACTTTCGGCTATATAGCGCTGTTCAACGCCGGCGACTCACTGCTTAGAGAAGCATGGATCGGGGTCAACAATCTCGGCTTCGCCATTATGAACACGGCTTCCTATAACCTCGCGCCTGACACGGCCGTCTACAAAGACCGCGAAGGTCTGGTTATGACCGAAGCACTGAAAAGCTGCACCTCTGTCGGCGATTTCAGCAGGCTGCTTGAGACCATGCCCAAGCCTCTCGGCGTGCAGGCTAATTTCGGAGTAATCGACGCTAACGGCGATGGTGCTTACTTTGAAACCGATGATTACAATTTCACAAGATTTGATCTGAGCGCCGCCGAAGGAGTGTTGCTCAGGACTAATTTCTCATTCTCGGGCGACAGCACATCCGGCTTTGGATATATAAGATATGATAACGCCTCGGCCATTCTTGACGAGCCAATCCGCAACCGCTGTCTTACTCCGGCTCACTTCACCGAAACCGCAAGCCGATCTTTCTATCACTCCCTTAACGGTCGTGACGCAATCATCGACAGTTGTCGGTGGGTCGTAGACCAGGATTTCATCCCTCGCCACAGTTCGTCAGCGTCTGTTGTCATCGAAGTGGATCCTAATGGCAGATCCGTGATGTGGACGGCTTTAGGCTATCCGCCTGTGCGGTGGTATATCCTGCTACCACTGACAGCGTCCCCGACGTTCTCCGCCCTACTC
>CAMWNL010000322.1 GCA_947175585.1 uncultured Bacteroidales bacterium
CACAGACAACGCAGTAGCGACGGCCATCATCCAACGCGTAGTTTCGATCGGCAGAATCATCGGTATCAGGATGCCTGTCACCAGGAAACCCTCCTGAATCTCTTCACGACGCCACTGGGCGACAATAAATTCGATGCCAAGGCCGACTATGTATGCCACGACCACTCTTGGCAGAATAGCCAGGAAGCCGTAGAGCATCATTTCCCAGAAGGGGAATGTGTCGAGTCCGAGAGCTAACTGATGCTGGTAGCCGGTGTTGTACATGCCGAAGAAGAAGCAGGGCATGAGTGCGGCCACTACGATAATCATTGTGCGCTTAGAATCGATAGAGTCGTGGATCTGAGCGCCACGCTTGCCAGAGGTGGTTGACGGTGTGAACAGGAATGTGTCAAAGCCGTCAAACACCGAGTGAAATGCGTGGAGCTTTCCGCCCTCCTCGAAGTTGGGGCGCACCCGGTCAAGATATTTTTTCAGAAAATTCATTATATATTGAGATTTGCTTTGATTGAAAATTATTCAAGAGCTTCGCGCATATAGTCGAGACCTTCGCGCACAATCTGCTGGAGCGGCAGTTTTGATGTGTCGACATACTCGGCGGCGCCGAAATCTTCGGGAGCTATTTCATAGATGCCGAGTTTCTCCATCGAGTCGATATTACGGCCGATGATTGCCTTAAGCAGATATTCGGGGAGAATATCCATAGGCATCACCCGGTCATACTCGCCACTCATGATCATAGCGCGCCGACCACCGTTGAGACGCGCGTCGGGCGTGAAAGGCTTGTTGCTGAAATGGCCGGGGAAGGTAGGGCTGACACTTGCCTTTGACGGTGAGAGTGAAGCCCATCCCATAAACTCGGCTTTGTCGTCGCCCTCGGCGATGACAGTAAGCTGTCGGTAGGGGAAATGAATGAATCCGTCGGGGTCGGTGGCAACACCTGTAAGCACATTGCCTGAGATAATGCGGATATTGTGACCGCTGTTTTTAATCTTGGCGGTGTCAAGTAGGGGCTTGACTTCGGCGCCTTCAAATGTGCGCGCGATGCAGGGAGTTTCCACTTCAGGACCGGTTACAGCAACGAGGGTCGAGAAATCGGGATGTCCTGATGTGACAAGCTGTCCGATGCGACAGAGAGTAATGATGTCGAGGGTCCAGATTGTCTCGCCTTTATTGACCGGAGCGATATTGGCAGCCTGCACACCTGCGTTGCCTGCAGGGTGGGGGCCGCTGACCTCAACGCGCTCGCTGCCTGAGATAGCAGGAAGTTTGGAACCGGGGCGCACAGAGATATAGATTTTGCCCTTGCAGACGGTCTTAAGCAGTCTTACGCCGGCTTCGAGTTGGGCTGTTTTGTCTGCGACCGCAAATTCAGGAGAGAACGCCAGAGGCGCGGAGTCGATTGCCGTGACGAAAATGTCGCGCGGAGCGATATCAGGGTTGGGCACGATATCGTAGGGGCGCTGACGCATCTCTGCGAGTAAGCCTGACACCGATAGGAGACGCATAGCGTCGGCCTCAGTCATCTTTGCCGGCAGATCGAACTGACGGAACGACTGGTCATCTGACTTTTCGATGATTATGCGCATCACTTTGCGGCGCTCTCCTCTGACGACAGCTTTCACCGTGCCTGCAACCGGAGCCACGAGTTTGACGTCTTCGTGGTTTTTATCGTGCATAATCGGCGCGCCTGCCAAAACTGTGTCGCCGTCTTTCACGTCGACTTTTGGCTTGAAACCCGGAAAGTCGTCGGGAGTAATGGCGAAAAGCTTTACATCGACGTCGCGCACGGCTGTGTCTGAGACACCTCCGGCAATTTTCAGGTCAAGACCTTTCTTGAGTTTGATTTTCATACGTCTTGTCTGTTTATGATAAGTTGAGTATGGGATTACGATTGATGAATGGTTTTTCATTGCAAAGTTACGATTTTTTGGTCAATTAATATTAAAGATGTGTAACAAAAGTGATGAACTTTTCGGGAGTATTACGGTTAAGAAATGTATATATCTCATTATGCTTATTATGTCAGTAAAAAAACTTTTTGCAACAGCAGTCGCCGTGATAATGGCGTCTATGACTATTGAGGCGAGACAGAGTCTTGTCGATGACCATATTGATTCTATGGTTATGTCTCGTAAAATCATCACTATCGACGGTCAGCCGAGTCGGTCGCAGGCTTATATGGATTCGATCTACGAGCTTATTCAGGGGTTCTACTATGACCAGTTCCGTCACTTTCAGGATCCTGACGCACCATATTTCCTTTTTATGAGTAAAGATGCTCAGCTGGCTATGGGCATCGGCGGCTGTGTGAGAATGCGCGGATATTATGATTGGGGTGGGGCAATACCGGCGAGTGGTTTTGCGCCATATCTCATACCGATGGATCCGGAGCCGACCAAAATGCGCAATTTTGATACTACTCCGGCCGGCACATGTTTGTTTTTCAGAGTGATAGGTCGTAATAAGACCCTCGGCTACTACCAGCTTTACATAGAAGCCAATTTCAACGGTTATAACTCCCGTGGATTTGAATTAAAGAAAGCTTATGCCTTAATCAATGACTTCACAATTGGTTATGCAAATTCGACCTTCAGTGACCCGGCGGCAACCCCTCCGACTGTCGATGCACAGGGGCCCAATAATAAGATTTCTCCGACGGCAGTGCTTGTCAGATGGATGCCTAAGGTCAAAGATCACTGGACGTTTGCGCTGTCTGGCGAAACTCCGGCCCCACAGATTGGTGCTGACGGTCAATATGCCGCAAAGTGTAATAAATGGATGCCCGATTGGGCCGCTTTCGCACAGTATGAATGGCAGCGTGGACAGCACGTAAGAGTCGCCGGAATTCTGAGAACTCTGCCTTACCGCAATCTGGTAAAGGAACAGAATCATAATATCGCGGGTTGGGGTGTTCAGCTAAGCTCGGTTGCACATCCGTTGACTCAGTTGACTACTTATTTAAATGTGTCATACGGTCATGGATATGAGAGCCTTGGCGGTGATTTGCTTATCGGTAATTATGACCTCGTGGCAGACACCTCTGAGCCGGGCAAACTTTATGCACCGGCAGCTTACGGATGGAGTGTCGGTCTGCAGTATAACTTCACTCATTCGATTTTCGCATCGGTTACAGCGAGCCAGAGTCGCTATTGCCCCAAAGGCACCGTCGCTCCTCAGGAGTACCGCCACGGAGAATTTTATGCTGTCAATGCGTTCTGGAATCTGACGCCGCGAATGCAGGTCGGAGTGGAATTC
>CAMWNL010000323.1 GCA_947175585.1 uncultured Bacteroidales bacterium
CATCCATGCACCCTGGCGTTTTGATTCGCGAGGGAAGTAGTCGGTCATGAATACAGCGATGTGTTCGCCGGTCTTGGCATCGGTAACATCGTAAACGGTCACTTCGTCAAAATACTTGGGAGCGTCGGGCATCTCAGTGAATTTTACACCATAGAGGCGCTCAGCCATATTGAATATGCCGTTGCGCACGGAATCAAGAGCAAAATATTCGCGAACTTTTGATTCGTCAAGGTCGTATTTTTTCTGACGCACCTTCTCGGCATAGTAGTAATAGTCCCATGGAGCAATCTGGAAGTCACCACCGTTTTCATCGACAACGGCCTGCATCTCGGCTACTTCTTCACCGACTTTCTTGACTGCCGGTTGCCAAATCTGCATGAGGAGATCTTCGGCGCGGTCGACGGTCTTGGCCATAACATTGTCAGTCATGTATGAACCGAAGTTTTCGAAACCGAGGAGTTTTGCCTTCTTGGCACGAGCAACCAGAATCTTGCTGATTACGGGATTGTTGTTATACTCGCCGGAAGAAGCAAGATTAGTGTAAGCCTCGTACATCTCTTTGCGGAGATCGCGGTCGTCAGCGTACTGGAGCAGCGGCAGACGGCTGGGGGCATGAAGAGTGAACACCCATTTGCCTTCGCCAAGGTTGCGCTTGGCAGCCTCTTCAGCAGCGACAGCGATGCTTGATGCAGGGAGTCCGGCAAGACGAGCAGAATCCTCGACTACAATGGCAACGCTGTTGGTGGCGTTGAGAAGATTTTTATTGAACTGCAGGTAGAGATCAGTGATTTCAGAATTGATCTTCTTGAGTTCTTCTTTCTTTTCAGCGTCGAGAAGGGCACCATTGCGGGTGAAAGATTTGTAAGAATCCTCAATCATGCGGCGCTGGTCGTTGGCATAACCGAGTTCGGGATGGTCGTAGAGATACTTTACGCGTTCGAAAAGTTTATCATTCATTGAAGTCTCGTCGCTGTGCTGAGAGAGCATAGGGTAGAATTTTTCAGCGATTTCCACCATTTCAGGCGATGAGTTTGATTCGTCGAGATTAGCGAAAACAGCGACAACCTTATCGAGAATTTCACCTGAGCGGTCAAGAGCGAGGATGGTGTTTTCGAAAGTCGGAGTCTCAGGGTTGGCGACGATTGAATCGATCTGGCTCTGATGCTGAGCGATGCCGGCTTCGAGTGCCGGAAGATAGTCAGCATAAGTAATCTGATCGAACGGTGGGATTTCATACGGAGTAGTGTAGGGCTCCAAGAAAGGATTCTTGTGAGCATTGTCGGTGCAGGCAACTGATACTGCGCCGAGAAGCGCCGCTCCGCAAGCAGCGCTGATGAGCTGATGTTTCATCTGTGACTGGTTATTATTGTTATTTGCTTGATTAGACATAATATTAAATATGACAACAAAGTTACATTAAATATAAAATATTGCCAAATGAAAAAACTATTTATGTGCGAGGGCATTGAAGAGCTTATGGGTAAATTCATAATTTTTAAGACCCCATCGCGGAGCGATAAGCAGATTGTCGGGGGACTGTGATACAAATCGCTCGATAGCAATGTCCTTACGGATACGAGAGACTATTTCGACGCAGAGATCGATATACTCGTCGACATCGAAAAGTGTCAACGGCTGTCTGCCGCTAAGGTAATCGGAAGCGAGCCGGGTGCCTCGGACTATCTGCAGCTGATGGAATTTTATGCAGTCAATCGGTAAACGTGACGCACGATCAACGGTGGTCATCATCATGTCGTGAGTCTCACCGGGCAGCCCGAGGATGAAGTGAAGGCCGACGGCCAATCCGGCCTGATGTGTGCGCATTACGGCATCGACAGTGGTGGCCCAGTCGTGGCAGCGGTTTACGGCGGCTAAAGTTGAGTCATGGCTACTTTCCGCGCCATACTCGATAATTACGGTTTTTGATTTGTTGAGCCCGGCTAATCGAGAAAGCAAACTGTCCGGCATACAGTCAGGACGTGTGCCGATTATCAGGCCAACAACGTCGCTGTCAGAAATGGCCTCACTGTATAGCGACATCAGTCGCTCTGTTTCTCCGTAGGTATTGGTGTAAGATTGAAAATATGCGAGATAACGCATCTCCGGATATTTTTTAGCGAAAAAACGTTTGCCATCTTCAATCTGACGGGACACTGATCTCACATCAGCGCCGGTCATCGGAGAAAAAGAACTGTTGTTGCAATAAGCACAGCCTCCGCGGCCGAGTGTGCCGTCGCGGTTAGGACATGTGAAGCCTGCGTTAATAGTGATCTTCTGAACTTTACCGTCGAATCTCTCGGACAGAAAGTCGGCATAGTCTTTGAAATATGGGTTATTCTTGCTCATGTTATAAGAGCCGGCACGTCTGATTGAGTAATATCGCATCAAGAATCACCATAGCAGCCATTGCCTCGACAATAGGAACGGCGCGCGGCACAACGCACGGGTCGTGACGTCCGCGAGCTTTTAATACGGTAGGGTTTCCCTCGTCATCGACAGTATCAACCTCCTGCAATAGTGTTGCTACGGGTTTGAATGCGACTCTGAAGCAGATGTCTTCGCCGTTTGAGATGCCGCCCTGTATGCCTCCGGAGTGGTTTGTCGTAGTGTGGATGTTACCTTTGCCGTCGTTGACAAATCGGTCAACAGTCTGAGAACCTAACATCGAAGCGCCATCAAATCCCATGCCATAGTCAAATCCTTTGGCTGCGTTGATACTCATCATGGCTTCTGCGAGACGTGCATGTAGTTTGCCAAAGACCGGCTCGCCCAGACCGACGGGAACACCGGTGATAATACACGAGACAATGCCTCCGATTGTGTCACCCTTGCATTTGACTTCTTTAATCAGGTCTTCCATTCGGGCTGCCGCGTCCATGTCAGGGCATCGTACAGGATTTTTATCTATGTCAAGCAAGTTGATGTGAGATGACGCAAGATCCAGTTTTATTGGGCCGACCTGTGATGTGTATGCAGTGACTGAAATGCCGAGTCTATCCAGAACCTGAAGGGCTAAAGCGCCGGCAACTACTCTTGAGGCTGTTTCGCGAGCAGAAGAACGCCCACCACCGCGGTGATCGCGGAATCCGTATTTTTTCTGATATGTGAAGTCTGCATGTGACGGGCGGTAACAGTGGCGCATAGCTGAGTAATCATTGCTATGCTGATCAGAATTTTCGATGATAAATCCGATTGGAGTGCCGAGTGTCTTTCCTTCGAAAATACCGGATAAAATCCTTACACGATCG
>CAMWNL010000324.1 GCA_947175585.1 uncultured Bacteroidales bacterium
ATGTTATGGGTTATGGCCTCTTGGGTATCAAGGGGCGGCATCTGTCAATGATTGCAATGGGTGTAATCGAGCTCAGCCGCGCTGAAAGTCACTATCTGCGTCTGCGTCACATCTATGATCGTGTGCTTGCTCTTGTCGAGGGTTTTCTTCCTGACGAGATGGCAATTGAGGCTCCGTTTTTTGGAAAAAATGTTCAAGCGATGCTGAAACTCGGACGTGCGCAGGGTGTTGCCATGGCTGCGGCTTTGTCGCGAGACGTACCGATTACCGAGTATGAGCCGAGAAAAATAAAGCAAGCTATAACCGGTTCGGGAGCAGCATCCAAGGAGCAGGTACGCGAAATGCTGCGACGGCAACTTAATATTCCGGCAGATGCCATGCCGCCACAACTTGACTCGACCGATGCGCTTGCGGCGGCTCTCTGTCACTATTATGAGACTCAGAGACCTCAGAAATCAGCGGCATCTTGTAAATCATGGAAAGATTTCATTGCCAAAAATCCTGATAAAGTAAAAGGCCTTTAAGCGTTAAAAACATTTGAGTTTAGAATTCGACTGATACTCTTACATTGATCTGTCGTCTGGTCAGATAGTTGGGGACTGCATATTGTATGTCATTGACATCTGTAACCCAGTAATATCCGCTTACGTTTGATATATCAAGAAGGTTGAAGATATCTAATCCGAGCCAGACTGATTTAAATGCTCCGGCAAGGCCTGAGCGATGAGTTCTGACGCCGTCTTTTTCATCGGGAGAAAGCAGTGCGTAGGCAAATCCTACGTCAACACGTTTGTATGCCGGAGCCCGAAAATATCCTTCGTCTCTTGAGCTGCGCGGAGCTGTGATTGGTAATCCGTCGTTAAATATGCCGCGTAAACTGAATTTTAGACGCGGAATCTTCGGGAAATAGTCCGTAAAAAATAACGCGACACTATATCTCCGGTCAGATGGAAGCGGCACTTTGACTCCGTTGAGAGTCTGTGAAGACTTCATCAGTGAGAAACTTAGCCATGAGTCACTTCCGGGTACAAACTGTCCGAAGAGTTTCATATCGATACCCATTGCGCTGCCACTTCCGGCATTGACACCTGAATATACGAGTTTAAGATTCTCGATTTCGTAAGGAATCAGATTTCCGAGCGCTTTATAGTAAGCTTCGGCAGATAGTTTGAAAGGACGGTCAAATGCACGGAATGTGTAATCCGAACCTGCTATGAAATGGATGCTTCTTTGTGATTTGATATCGTGGTTGATAGCGATTATCGTATTGCCGTCAGCATCTGTCAACGGCATTCTTGCCTCGCGGTAGAAAGGCGATTGATAATATAATCCGGTTGCAAATCTGAATGCCCATCGCGGTGCGCGATCAGGAATAAACCCTATACTGATTCGCGGACTTACCAGAAGTTCGTGATTAAATGTTGAATATGATGTGCGCAAACCTCCGTTGATGTTGAAGTATCCAGCCGAGGCACTGATACGCCACGCATCCTGAATATATCCGGCGAAGTCTGTTGCTGTCACATCGTGACGTGAATCAAGATTATATATAACTTTAAGTGCGTCGGGAACGGCCGGAAGAGAATAGCCGGCTGAGTCTCTGAGTTCCCACTCTCGTGAGCGGTCGAAGAGCGAACGGCTCTTCAGTGTCAGACCATAGCTTAGGTTATGATTGTTCAGGCCACTCATGCCTCTGAGGTCAATTGACAGCACGGATGCTTTCAGACGGTTGCGCGCATGTTCGTGATATCGGCCGACACCGAGTTCTCCTCCGACAGCGTCGTTTGAATCCGAGCCGGATGTACCGGCCTGATCAAGCCAATATTCGCCACTGATGTCTTAAGTGACGAGCTCGTTGGTCATAAAGCCGGATGCTATCAATGCAAACTCGTTGGCTTTGTTTGGCTTGAAATTCAGCGACAATGCTCCTGACCACGTTTCGAATTTATCCTTTTCCTGACCGTCAAAATACACCTTGAATTGCTTGGCGTCAGTTGATGTGCCGAAGTTTGTCGTTCTTGTCGCCGGTACAAAGCGGTAGTTATTGATGGCTGCGTTTCCGAGAAAATTAATCTTCCACTTGTCAGTGAATTTCAATGTCATTGATGTCTGATAGTCGAAAAATCGTGGATCATATTCTCCTTTGTCATCCATTGATGAGAGTAGGGAACTATTGCTTTTATATCTGATACCGTGGAGTTGTGTAAATCTGCGTGATGAACTCCCGAGTGAAAGACTTCCGCCCAATAGACTTAACGAAGCTGCTCCTTCAAAACTTTCGGGCTCTCGGTATGTGATATCGAGTACACTTGACATACGGTCGGCATATTGAGCTGGGAACCCTCCGGTAGAGAAACTTACAGCTCCGACCATATCGGGGTTGATTATACTTAGACCCTCTTGTTGTCCGGAAGTCACGAGCTGTGGGCGATAGAGCTCGATCCCATTGATATAAACGCTGTTTTCGTCGTAAGATCCGCCACGCACGTTATATTGTGATGACATTTCGTTGCCTGACGAGACTCCTGCCATAGTCGTTATCATGGATTCGACTCCATTTCCGCTTGCGTCAGGTGCCAGACGATAAGATGATGCGTCAATTTTTTGTATAGCTCCTGTCTGTTTCTGTATTTCTGTTACTTCAATGCCTCCCAATGCGTAAGATGCAGGTGACATTTTAACATTGACCGTAACCGTTCCCTTGGGTTCAATAAGTTTGCGCTTGGCGTCTTCGTAACCTATGCATGTTACGACAACCCTGATTGTATCAGAATCCGGGGCTGAAATCGTGTAACGGCCATCAAGATCACTTGTAGTGCCTAAAGCCGTCCCTGCTATTTTAATTGTAGCAAACTCAAGCGGTTCATTATTTTCGTCTGTAATTTGTCCTGTGATTTTTACGGCGGCGTTAACTCGCAATGCAGTTAAAGCAATCAGTATTATCACGAAAATGTTTCTATATATTTGTGGCATCTGGATATGTCGTGTATTGTATTTACAAGATATAAACGAACCTCTTTGTCGAAAATTATATTGAGTGGTATTACAATCTCAAAAAAAGCAGTACTTTTGTATAATAATAGACGTAAGCGTAAAATGAATATAGCAATAGTTGGTACAGGCTATGTCGGACTTGTTTCCGGTGCATGTTTTGCCGAGGTAGGCGTTAATGTCACATGTATTGATATTGACAAAGATAAAATCCTACGCCTGACCCGTGGTGAAA
>CAMWNL010000325.1 GCA_947175585.1 uncultured Bacteroidales bacterium
CCTGAAAGCCTGATACACCGCTAAGCGAACCCTGAGGGGCACGGATTTCAGCCGGGTAGTCTGGAAAAGTCGACACTTGGTTTCCCAGGCCGGCCGAAACGTTAGTAAAAATATTGCCGGCAAGTTGCATGCCGTCGCCCGAGTCACCCGAGAAACGCACTACAACCTTATCCAGCTCCTTGACATTAGTCTTTTCAGCCATTATTAGATATAAAAATTCTTAGGTTAACTATTTACGACGCAAAGTTAAACAAAATCGTTGAATCAAACTGCAAAATTATCACGATACTTTCATCAATAATTCAACAACAAATTTTACATCCTTTTGACATAAAGACAAAAATACATAGTGTTGAGGTCGATAATTTTGTTTTTATGTCTTTATGTCTGGAGAGTTTTAGGGAGTGGTTCTACATTTTTAGACAAAAAGACAAAAGGACATAGGGTTGAGGGATGATTTTTTGTTTTTATGTCTTTTTGTCTGATGTTTGGAGGCATGGAGTAGGCGGATCTCCTGATTGTGTCGATACAGTCTTCGAAGCGCATCTTTGGCGCGATAAAAAAACCGGCTTCTGGGAGGAAGCCGGCCGGATGAATGGGGGGAGAATGATCTTATCAGATGTCGAAGCAGTCGACGCGGACGCAGCCGATACTGCCCTTGGCAAACATGAAGTAGATATACATGTAGTAGCCGTCTTCTGACACCTGGAGCTCAAGACCGTTGGCAGCGCCGCCGAGACCGGGAGGTGTGCCGCTGTCCTTGGCTCCGTAGTTTTCGTTGACCTTAAGACCGATAACAGAGCCATCTTCTTTGGTCGAGGTGAAGTTGAGAGCCTCGGTCGAGAGGTTGCCTGCCTGTGTATCGTAAAGCATGATACAGTCGTAAGCAGCCGAACCCCATGAGAATGTGTTGACACGCATGTCAAGTACATAACCTACGCCGTTGAAGACTTTATAGTCAACCTCCGAGTTGATCCAGTTGGCGCTTGAGCGACCCGACGAAGTGCCTGAAGGAGCAGCGAAAGTCGGCGAGAGCGCATAAGGCGTGTCGTTTTTAACCCAGGTGACGTAGCGGTTTTCGGTAACGAAGCCCGAGCAGGATACATCAGTGTAGGCGTTGATAAAGTAATCGCTGTCTGCTTTAGGACTCTTGTAGACAACGTCGCAGTTAGTCCAAGGCACACCGAAGCCGGTCGGCTGAATCATTTCACCTTCGACGTTCTCAATCTTGCCGTCTTTGACAATCCAGCGAGTAAACCAGGCGTTAGTGCCGTTGAGCGGAGTGGTGATAACAGCATCTTTATCAATGTCACCGATTACAGAGATATGGTGGCCGCGATAGTTATATGACGCTTTGGTTGTAAGGAATTCGCGCGGAGTGTCAAACACGTTGTCCATGCGCCAGATTTTGAATTCGGTCGAAGTACCAGCCTGATCGGTGTTACAGATGAGTATGTGACCGGCTTCGTCGGCAGTGACGCAGTAGTTGCCCGTATTGCCACCGAGGGGAGCGATGTCCGAGAAGTTGGCGTTGCCGACTACAGCTCCGGTATTGCGATCGAGAATCACGGGGTTAGCCTTACCTATCTGGTTGACGAGAATATAATTTCCGCTGGGAGCGATGCCGTTCTGAGCGTTGGCCTCGTCCTTGCCATCACAACCGATATTAGCTAACTTGGCAGTCCAAAGGATCTTGGCGCTCGCCTCGCGCAGACCGCGCTTGAGGGTTGCAGGAACGCCGCGCTGCACAATCCACACTTTCTTGTCGACGCCGTTCTGAGCGGTGACGGTGAACTCTACACCGTTGTCATAGTCAAGAGTATCGCTGGGATTGGGCGAAATAGTTGCATGGGGTGAGAGCACAACGTTAGCGGCGCCTTCACCGAGGAGTTCTTCAGCATAAGGAATCTGCACGACAGGCTGAGCCGCGCTCGGGAATGCCTTAATGGTGTCGAGGCGGAAATTGCGCTTGTTGATCCATATCTTTTTAACGAATTCAAAGTCGGTGATGTCGCACTCCGAGTTCTTGCGGATATCAGCATATATGCGGAACTTACGGGTCACGCCATACTGGTCACGGATGTCTACATAATTGTCGTGAGAAAGATCGAGGAAGTGCAGCGGCGGAGTGACGATCACATTATTTTCAATGTCAGCCACCACGCGCACTTTTGTGAGACGATCAGGAGTCATCAGAGTGTCGCTCGCAATAGGGTAGTTGTAGGGGACAACGATGCGAATCTCGCATTTCTCCAGATCGATCTCGCCGGTGAAGTGGTTATCTGTACGGTTGTCACCAAAGATTTCAGCTTTGATACCTGTAATCATTGCGAGTCCCGGAGCCGGCTGTATCTCGTCAGGGCTTTGGCACGCTACAGCTCCGGCGAGGAGCGCGAACGACATTAAAATGGATGATATCTTGTGATTCTTCATTTTTCAAATCGGTTTTAGAAATTATAACCATTCGGGATATTGTTTGAGAAGCAGGTTGTTGCGCAATTCATCAGCAGGGATGGGCACAATATAGGTCTTCTCAAGGAAGCGGCGGTCGGCTCCGTCGACATCGACATACTTATACTCGCCGTCGTTGATTTTGAAACCGTGGCAGCGGTAGTTATTGTAATCAATGTGGCAACGACGCCAGCGAACCATATCCCAGAAGAGGTGACCTTCGTAAGCGAGTTCGACTTTGCGCTCCTTGCGATAGTCGGCGAGCCATTCTTCACCTTCAGATGTTTTGGCCGGGAGATTGACACGGGCACGGACGCGGTTCATCAGAGCCTGATATTCGCTTTCGGGTTTGCCGAGCATATAAGCAGCCTCAGCCTTGTTGAGAAGTACTTCGGCGTAGCGGAGCTCAACCCAAGTCTGGTGACTCGGTGTGCCGTTGACATCAATAAGAGTTTCATCAAGAAGTTTTTTTAGGAAGTAACCTGTAGTGGTCTTGCCCCATGAATAGTTCTGGCTGTCATAGTCCATGTAGACGCCGTTTTTCCCATCCTCCGAGCAGTCCATCACGCGGCCTTTCCAAGTGGAGCCGGGATAGATGATAGAAGCCTGGAAGCGCGGTTCGAGGTCTTCGTAGGGTGGACGGGTGGTAGCGGTGCCGTCATGCCAGGGAGTCCAATCAAATTCCTGACCGTCTTTAGTCTCGTAGCACTCGACCATTTCCTGAGTCGGTGTGCCGGTTGCACCGTAAGCATAGCCGTCA
>CAMWNL010000326.1 GCA_947175585.1 uncultured Bacteroidales bacterium
AGATACCTCTTTAAGGGCAGCTTTGCGAGCATCGGCTGATTGTCTTTTTCTTACACCCATTTTATTTAATTTCTTTTTGTTTCAAAATTATTTTACTTGGGCTCGTTTATTTTTTCTTGTTACCGGCATGACCGCGGAATGTGCGGGTAGGTGCAAACTCGCCGAGTTTGTGACCAACCATGTTTTCGGTAACGTAAACGGGAATGAATTTGTTTCCGTTATGAACTGCAAAAGTGTGGCCTACAAATTCGGGGGCAATCATAGAAGCGCGGCTCCAAGTCTTGATAACAGCCTTTTTGCCGGATTGCTCCATAGCAGACACTTTCTTTTCAAGTTTAACGCTAATAAACGGGCCTTTTTTTAATGAACGACTCATAGTTGTTGGATTAAATCAGATTACTTTTTCCTTCTTTCGATAATGTACTTCGAAGATGTCTTCTTCGGTGCACGAGTCTTAAGACCCTTAGAGTAAAGACCTTTGCGTGAACGTGGATGACCACCGGAAGCGCGACCTTCACCACCACCCATGGGGTGATCAACAGGGTTCATCACAACGCCACGGTTGCGCGGACGGCGTCCGAGCCAACGTGAACGACCTGCTTTACCAGAGCGTTCGAGCGAGTGTTCGCTGTTGCCGACAACACCGATAGTAGCCTTGCAGGCAGCGAGGACTTTGCGTGTTTCGCCTGAGGGTAATTTGATAATCGCGTAATCGCCTTCGCGAGATACGAGCTGAGCGAATGTACCGGCTGAGCGTGCCATGAAGGCGCCCTGACCGGGACGGAGCTCGATCGCGTGGATAACAGTACCAACGGGGATTTTGCTCAGAGGAAGTGCGTTGCCGACTTCGGGAGCAGCATCGGGACCGCTAACTACTGTTGTGCCAACTTCTAAGCCGTTGGGTGCGATAATATAAGCTTTGGCACCGTCGACGTAGTAAAGAAGAGCGATACGAGCAGAACGGTTGGGATCATACTCGATCGATTTTACTACTGCGGGTACTCCGTCTTTGTTTCTCTTAAAGTCAATGATACGGTATTTACGTTTGTGGCCACCACCAAGGTAACGTGTGGTTAAGTGGCCTTCGGAGTTACGACCTCCGGTTGATTTTTTACCGACTGTAAGAGATTTTTCCGGTGTAGTAGCAGTGATCGTACCTTTGAATACACCGATAACTTTGTGTCTCTGCCCCGGAGTAGTGGGCTTGAATTTTCTTACTGCCATTTTTTATTAGATATTGCTGAAAAAGTCGATTGTTTCACCTTCGCCGACAGTAATGAACGCTTTCTTCCACTCAGCAGATTTGCCGCGAAGAAGACCGCTCTTGGTCCAGCGAGATTTGTTTTTTCCGCGCACCACTGCGGTGTTTACTCTTACGACCTTCACCCCGTAAAGCTTTTCTACCAAATCTTTGATCTGATATTTGTTAGCTTCGGGAGAAACGCGGAAAGTGTAGCAATTAAGCTTATCTGAGAGCTTAGTTGCCTTTTCAGTAACGATTGGTTTGATCATTATTTCCATTTTTCGTTTCCTCCTTTGGGATTAAAGATTATTAATCACAGCAAGGCTACTTTCGGTGAGGATAATAGCGTTGTTGTTGAGCAGTGCATATGTGTTAACGTCCTTGGCGTTCATGAGACGAGCGTCGGGGACATTACGAGCAGACAAAAATACGTTTTTATTTTGTTCTGCCAAAACGAGAAGGAACTTTTCGCCCTCAACTTTAAGATTTTTAGCGAATTTTACGAAATCTTTAGTCTTCGGAGCGGCAAAAGTGAAGTCTTCTACGATTGTGATGCGGTTTTCGTGAGCCTTAGCAGAGAGAACTGACTTGCGAGCAAGTTCTTTCACTTTGCGGTTAAGCTTGAAACGGTAGTCACGGGGACGGGGACCGAACACGCGGCCACCACCTACGAGCACAGGTGAGTTGATATCACCGATACGGCTGCCGCCGCCACCTTTCTGCTTGTGGAGCTTACGGGTTGAGCCAGACACTTCGCTGCGCTCTTTTGATTTATGAGTACCTTGACGCTGGTTAGCGAGGAACTGTTTCACATCGAGATAAACGGCGTGCTGGTTTGGCTCGATGCCAAACACTGCGTCGTTGAGTGTAGCCTTACGACCTGTGTCCTGACCTTCTATGTTGTATATTGCGAGTTCCATATTACTTTTCGATTAATACGATTGAACCTTTACTTCCGGGGATAGAACCCTTAATCATCAACAGGTTGTGGTCGGCGATAACTTTCAGCACCTGAAGGTTCTGAACAGTGACGCGCTTGTTACCTGTCTGACCGGCCATGCGCATGCCTTTGAACACCTTTGCAGGGTAAGAGCAGGCACCGATTGAACCGGGTGCGCGGAGGCGGTTGTGCTGACCGTGTGTCGACTGACCTACACCACCGAAACCGTGGCGTTTTACGACACCCTGGAAGCCTTTACCTTTTGACACGCCTGCGATGTCTACGAAGTCGTTGTCTGCGAAAAGGTCAACAGTGATTGTGTCGCCGAGCTTATACTCGCCGTCAAATCCTTTGAACTCGGCCAAGTGTCTCATGGGGTTTACTCCTGCTTTTTTGAAGTGACCCGATTCAGGCTTTGTGAGATGTTTTTCTTTTTCATCTTCGAAGCCGAGCTGAAGGGCGCTGTAGCCGTCAGTTTCGGGTGTCTTTACCTGAGTAACCACACAAGGACCTACTTCGATAACAGTGCACGGTATGTTCTTACCGTCGGCACTGAAAACGGATGTCATTCCGATTTTTTTTCCAATTAATCCTGGCATTTCTCTGTAAATTAAAAAATATAATAATTATGGTTGGTTTTGTTAAGTATAAGATGGTCGGCGGCATGTTCTTGCGACCTGCCGCCGGCCTGGAATGCTGTTATCAGACTTTGATCTGCACCTCAACACCGCTGGGGAGTTCGAGCTTCATGAGAGCGTCGACAGTCTTAGCTGTTGAGTTGTAGATATCGATAAGGCGCTTGAATGATGAAAGCTGGAACTGTTCGCGCGATTTCTTGTTGACGAAAGTCGAGCGGTTGACAGTAAAGATACGCTTGTGGGTAGGCAGGGGTATAGGACCGCTGACAACCGCACCTGTAGCTTTCACAGTCTTCACGATCTTCTCAGCCGACTTATCGACGAGATTGTGGTCGTAAGATTTCAGTTTGATTCTGATTTTCTGGCTCATTGTTTATGCTG
>CAMWNL010000327.1 GCA_947175585.1 uncultured Bacteroidales bacterium
GGTCTTACCTACACCGGCACCACCGAACAAACCAATTTTACCACCCTTGCTATATGGTTCGAGAAGGTCAATGACCTTAATACCGGTCGCAAGAATTTCAGTTCCTATCGTCAAGTCCTCAAATTCAGGAGCAGGCTGGTGGATTGAGCGCAGATTATCGCGGCTGAGCTCGGGCAGATTGTCAATAGCATTGCCAATGACATTCAACAGACGACCCTTCACCTGATCACCAGTAGGCACAGCAATAGGACGATCGAGACTGTCGACACGAAGACCGCGACGAAGACCGTCAGTACTTTCCATTGCCACACAACGGACAGTGTCTTCACCGATGTGCTGTTCAACTTCGAGAATAAGCATCGAACCGTCGGGACGGTCAATCTTCAATGCTGTGTAAATAGGCGGAATTATGTTGTCATCGCCTTCGAAAATAACATCGACAACGGGGCCAATCACCTGGGCTACTTTACCGTATTTATCGCTCATTGTTAGTTATATGTTTAGAATCCGTTAGGATGCTTAATTTTAGAAATAGTTTATGCTAAGATTAGAAATGCCAACCGAAAACGATGATGCAAACCATCAATGCAAGGTTAAAAAGGTTGATGGGAAGCAGATACTTCCATTCGAGTGAAAGCAACTGGTCGATTCGGAGACGGGGGAAGGTCCACTTAAACCAAATGATGATAAATGACAATGCAATTGCCTTACCGATGAACCATACCACTGAAGGGATATAATCCATGATGTGGTTAAAGCTATCCCAACCGGGGATATGCAGAGGCATCCAGCCACCGAAGAACAGAAGAGAAGCAACGCCGGCGACAATGAAGAGGTTCAGGTATTCGGCGAGATAGAAGAAACCGAAATGGATACCTGAATATTCTGTGTGATAACCGGCAGTAAGCTCGCTTTCAGCTTCAGGCAAGTCGAACGGGCCACGGTTGGTTTCGGCAGTACCGGCAATCAGGTAAATCACAAAAGCAATAATTGCAGGCACGTGACCTTTGAATATAAACCACAGATCTGACTGCTCTTCAACGATACCGCCTACCGACATTGTACCGGCAAGACAAACCATCGTCAACACGCTGAGACCTATTGAAAGTTCATAACTTACCATCTGGGCTCCGGAACGGAGAGCACCGATGAGAGTAAATTTATTATTACTTGACCAGCCTGCAAGGAGAATACCGAGGACACCGATTGAAGAAACAGCGACAAGGAAGAAGATACCGATATTGAAATCGATAATCTGCAGACCGTTACCCCACGGCAGAACTGCAAATGCAAGCATTGAAGCTATAATGACAAGATAGGGCGCAAGCGCAAAAAGGAACTTGTCAATATGATTAAGATGAATAAGCTCTTTGATGAGGATCTTAAACATATCGGCAAAACTCTGGAGCAGACCCCAGGGACCAACACGATTCGGACCGATACGGCACTGGAAAGCCGCACAAACCTTGCGCTCGTAGTAAATATAGAACAGTGCTAACAGCGCATAGACAAGCAAAAGACCTACGCCTATGAGCACACATTCAACCGTCGTTGTGAGCCATCCGGGCAAAAATGACAAAAGGAACGAGTGGATAGCGTTGGTAATTGTTGAAAAATCTTGCATAATATTATGTAATTACTATATATTCACTTGTGTTACTACCATCACATTATCGGTCCATGTCAGGGACGATGTAGTCGAGCGATCCTCCAATAGTGATGAGGTCGGCAATTTTCGAACCACGTGTGATGTGATCCACTACGCCGGCAAGAGTTAAGCAGGGAGGCGCGAGTTTGAGACGATAAGGCTTGGTCGCGCCATCGCTTTCGATATAAACGCCGAACGCGCCACGACAACCCTCGACCACAGTAAACCAACGGCCAACGGGCAGTTTGAGTACTTTGGGGACTTTTACGCAGTATTCGCCGTCGGGGATATTATCAACGAGCTGTGAAAGAATCTTGGCAGATTCCTCCATTTCACGCATACGCACCTTGAATCGAGCCATAGAGTCACCTTCAGTAGCTACAACTTCTTCGAAATCAAGCTCAGGATAGATGCTATAAGGACGAAGTTTACGCATATCACACGCCCAGTTGGAAGCACGGCCGGAAGGACCGGTGACTGCATAAGCAATCGCATCTTCACGAGACAGATAGCCTACACCTTCCATACGGTTTTTAGCGATAACGTTACCTGTAAAAATCTTATTATATTCTTTAATATTCTTGGGAAGGATCTCAAGTAAATCCTTGACGTCTTTCTGGAAATCAGGCGCGAGATCCTGCATAACACCACCGATACAGTCGTAGTTGAATGTCATACGTGCACCGCAAGTTTTCTCCATGATGTCGAGGATCTGTTCGCGAACACGGAGCGTATAGAACAGCATCGTGGTCGCACCGAGGTCCATACAATACGTACCGATGAACAGACAGTGAGAAGCGATACGTGAAAGTTCATCCATCATCACACGGATGACCTCAGCACGGCGTGAAATCTGAATACCGGCAGCCTTTTCAATAGCGATACAAAGGCCGTGGTGGTAATTATGTGCCGAGAAGTAATCCATACGATCCATAAACGGCAGACACTGAGTATAGGTCAGATCTTCACAAAGTTTTTCGATACCGCGATGGATATAACCCATGTATACGTCAATCTTCTTGATTTCTTCACCGTCGACCGCAGTACGGAAGCGGAGTACACCGTGGGTCGCCGGATGCTGAGGACCGATATTGATTACGAATTCGCCCGGCTCAAAAACTGCAACTTCTTTCTTTTCAATCTTACCGTCAGGAAGCTCGACATAGGTATCAGTCATGTCACTCTGACGCTCGTTTTCGATTGAAACTTCGTTGCTCTCGGCGTAATCCTTTCTCAAAGGATAGCCTTTCCAATCAATCGCAAGGAAAAGGCGACGCATATCGGGATTGCCGATAAAAATAATGCCGAAGAAGTCATACACCTCGCGTTCGAAAAGACATGCGACCTTCCAAACATCAGCAGCCGAATGAAGCATCGGACGCTCGCGGTCAGAGGTGGTAATCTTCACACCACACATAATGTTATACTTGCTCGACATCAAATAATATATTGCTCCGAGAGAGTCAGTCCAATCCATGCCGACAACCGTAACAAGATAATCCATCTTGCAATCCTCGTCATCGCGGAGAGCCAACGCAAGGTCGTGCCA
>CAMWNL010000328.1 GCA_947175585.1 uncultured Bacteroidales bacterium
GCTCAGAACACCAAGAAAAATGTTCCCGGAATCAAGAATGCATCTTGGGTGATTGTAGTGTGCGCATGCGTCGCTATTCTCCTCTTCCTATTCTGGTTCGGTAATGACATGCACTTTGACGAAGACGGACATCCGCAGAACCTCTGGGGTACAGTCTACAAAGGTGGTTTCATCGTGCCTGTTCTTCAAACTCTCTTCCTTACTGTAATCGTTCTTGCTATCGAACGCGGTATCGCCCTCAGCGCTGCTAAAGGTAAAGGCAACATCGCTAAATTTGTAAGCGGCGTTAAAGCTTGCCTCGCTAAAAACGACATCGCCGGTGCTCAGGCTCTCTGCAAACAGCAGAAAGGTTCTGTAGCTGCTGTTGTTGCTGCTGCTCTCGTTCGTTATCAGGAAATGGACACTAACACAGTTCTCACTAAAGAACAGAAGGTTGCTACTCTTCAGAAAGAAGTTGAAGAAGCTACAGCTCTCGAAATGCCTGCTCTTCAGCAGAATCTCCCCATCATCGCTACCATGACTACTCTCGGTACTCTCGTTGGTCTTCTCGGTACTGTAATGGGTATGATCAAATCATTCCAGGCTCTTTCTCAGTCAGGTGCTCCCGACTCAACCGAGCTCTCTACCGGTATCTCTGAGGCACTTATCAACACTGCCTTCGGTATCGCAACCGGTGCATTTGCTGTAATTTTCTACAACTACTACACTAACAAGATCGACAACCTTACTTACGCAATCGACGAAATCGGTTTCTCAATCGTGCAGACATTTGCAGCAACTCACTAATCCCTTATTTTCCAAAGTTAAACAACAATCACCAATTAACAATAGGTAAATATGGGAAAAGTAAAAATTAAAAGAAAGAGTACGCTCATCGACATGACCGCGATGAGTGACGTGACTGTTCTTTTGCTTACTTTCTTCATGTTGACTTCAACCTTCCTCCAGAAGGAACCGACAATCGTCTACACTCCGTCTTCTGTATCAGAAGAAAAAGTGCCGATGAACAATGTCGTGACCGTCCTCATCTCATCAGCCGACAAGTCCGGCAAATATGAGGATCCAAGCCTGCTCGAAGGTAAAATCTTCATCTCGTTTACAGGTGATGCAGACTCGACTCTGTCAAGCGAAAAAATTCGCCTCTTAATGCTCGATGAAGCACTCGAACTCTACAACGATCAGCACAAGAACGCTCCCGTCCAATTGAACGAAGCTCAAAAGGCGGTGTTCAGCCAGACAAACATGTTTGGTGTACCATTCTCAGAATTATCGGCCCTACTCTCTATGTCACCTACCGAACGTGACAAATTCCAGGGAGATATGGCAAACCCGAAAGTTGGTATTCCTATCAACGACAACAAGGATTACAACGGTAACTGGAATGATTTTCAGGTTTGGTTGAAGGCTATCTATAACGTAGC
This sequence comes from uncultured Bacteroidales bacterium, assembly GCA_947175585.1. Lineage (GTDB taxonomy): Bacteria > Bacteroidota > Bacteroidia > Bacteroidales > Muribaculaceae > CAG-873. Next base: position 1,422 of record CAMWNL010000328.1, read on the forward strand.
TCAGCGCATCAATAAGGAACAAGGTGAAAACGTCTCTCCCGAAGAACGTGCTAACCTCCAGAACCTTTACACCGCTCTTATGCGTAAAGGCCAGGGCATCGCTATCAAGGCCGACAAAGACACTCCTTTCACAACAGTGCAGCGTGTCTTTGACAACCTCCAGACAATGAAGCTCAACAAGTTCAGCCTTATGACTGCACTTAAATCAGAAGACGAACCCACTCAATAAAGGTAAAGTAATATGGCACAAATAGAACAATCCGACAAAGGCGGCAAAAAGAAAAAAGGCGCCCAGAAGAAGATGTCTATCCATGTGGACTTTACCCCCATGGTGGATATGAACATGCTTCTGATCACATTCTTCATGCTCTGTACCACAATGATCAAGTCTCAGACTCTTCAGATTGCCCTTCCGACTAATGAAGAAGTCAAGAAAGAGCAGCAGAACCAGGCTAAGGCTTCTGAAGCTATCACAATGATTCTTGACACAGAGTATAACGGAGACAAACCTGCAGTTGATGCCGAAACAGGTAAGACTGTCCACAACATCTATTATTACGAAGGTGTTGCCGACACTACTTTCTCTACAAACAAGTACCTTACAAAGGAACAGTTTATCGGCAATCAGAACCGTCAGCCGCAAGGCATTCGTAAAATCCTCCGCGGAAAGAACGAAGCCGTTATGGCTGAATACGAGAAGCTCAAGACTCAGTGGAAAAACAAGGAAATCACTAAGGACGAGTTTGACAAAGCTGCAAAGAAAAATGCAGCCGACTCTAACAAAGTGCGTCCTGTAGTTGTGATCAAACCCGGTCCCAACACCACTTACGAAGGTCTCATCAATGCTATCGACGAAATGAACATCAACCAGATTTCACGTTACAGCATCGAGCTTCCTACTCACACTGACACAGTTCTTCTTCGTCGCTACGAACAGGAACATAACCAGACTATCATCCGCCCATTGGTGCGAAAGACTTCTAATCAATAACCCTTTAACCGTTAAGTAAAATGGCAAAAGACGTAGATCTTTCATCAAAAGAGTGGCGCGATATAGTATTCGAAGGCAAGAACAAAGAATTTGGCGCTTACACACTTCGTGCCGGTTCAGTTCATCGTCACTCTAAAGCAATAATAATTGTTCTTTCAGTTCTAATCCCCGGCTTGATTCTTCTTGCTCTATTCTATAACGGAACATTTGGACAGCCCGAAGAAGAGCAGGTTTTCATCAACACTGAAGTCGAAATCACTCAGCTCGAAGATGAATATGAGGAGGAAATTGAAGAAGAAGAACAATTTGAAATCCCCCAAGAACCGGAAGAAATCATCGCACCTGAAGAAGTTGCAAACGAACAGCAGGTAACAGCCATCCTCGTAACCGAAGATGAGAATTACGAAGAAGACAAGCAGGTTAAAAACCAGGACGAAGTCATGGATAATGCCGCAATGTTTGGTACTGTTGACGTAACTGAAGGTGTTGAAGACTTGAACAAAACTCGTATTATCGACCAGGTTATCGCAGAAGAGAAACCAGTCGTTGACGAGCAGGTCTACAACATTGCGATGGTAGAGCAGCAGCCTGAGTTCCCCGGTGGTGCACAAGCGATGTACAAGTGGCTTAGCGACCACATCAACTACCCTCCTGTTGCAGCTGAAGAAGGCGTGCAGGGTAGGGTTATCGTTGAATTCGTGGTATCAAAGACAGGTGCAATCGAGAACGCTCGCGT
>CAMWNL010000329.1 GCA_947175585.1 uncultured Bacteroidales bacterium
ACCCCGTACAACTTTTGACGAGGAGGCAATCGGCGAACTCGCAGCTTCAATCAGAGAAATCGGCATCATTCAGCCTATTTCACTAAGAAAAATCGGACCCGACAGCGATCAGATCATAGCAGGTGAGCGTCGATACAGAGCCGCGAAACTGGCAGGACTGACTTCGATACCGGCATATATCCGCACAGCCAACGAAGCTGAACTGACCGAGATGGCCCTTATTGAGAACATTCAGCGCGAAGACCTTAATGCCATAGAAATCGCTCTGACGTTCAAGAAACTGATTGACCAATATGAACTGACTCAGGAGCGTCTGAGCGAACGCATCGGCAAGAAGCGCGCGACTGTAGCCAACTTCCTGCGTCTGCTCAAATTGCCTGCCGAGGTGCAATTAGGTCTGCGAGACAAGCGTGTAGACATGGGCCACGCCCGTGCGTTACTCACCATCACAGATCCTTCTCTGCAGCTTAAACTTTACAATGAAATATTGCGCAACGGTCTGTCGGTGCGTAAGGTCGAAGAGCTTGCCAAAGCTTATCAGAACGGCGAAACACCTAAAGTCCAGGGAAAAGACAAGGCAAATAACTCTCGCTACAAATCAAGCGATTTCGACCTGCTGAAACAGCATCTGTCGGCAGCGTTCAACACCCATGTGCAGTTTACATGTGATAAAGCCGGCAAAGGACGCATCACGTTCCCGTTCAAGAACGAAGAAGAACTCGAACGTCTGATCACCCTCTTTGACAACGTCAAACATCATAACGACAAGACTGCAGACTGATGGGATTGTCAATCTTAAGACATATCAATCTGCGGGCAGTGCTGACAGCGACGATTATCACTGCCGCAGCATGTCCGTCGCTACGCGCTCAGTCAACCCGACAGCACATGCCTGTGCGCAAGACCCAACCGACCGAACTGTCAGACTCTACCGCCATAGCCGCGCTGCCTGACAGCATACCGACAAGCGCACCTATAAAGGGCAACGCCGTCGTGGTCGAAGACATGCTGATTGTAAAGGGTGATTCAGTCGAAGTCAGCCCGGTTGACACAATCGCGGTCAAGAAGCCAAGCCGCTATGATGTGTGGGAAATGCGCGAAGAGGCGTTCAGCCCCGACCCTACGCGCGCAGTGTGGATGTCGGCTCTGTTCCCCGGACTTGGCCAGATCTACAACCGGCGCTACTGGAAGCTGCCTATAGTCGTAGGCGCGTATCTCGGACTCGGCTATGCGACGTCGTGGAACAACGGCATGCTAAACGACTATACCCGGGCTTACCGTGACATCATGGACACTGATCCCTCGACCAAGTCATATATGGACTTTTTCCCTCCGACAGTCAGCGAAGACGATCTTGACAAAACGTGGCTGACCAACGTGCTTAAGTCGCGTAAGAATTTCTACCGCCGAAACCGCGACCTGTGTGTCATCTGCATGATAGGAGTCTATCTCGTGGCTATGGTCGACGCATACGTTGACGCATCACTCTCTCATTTCGATATATCGCCCGACCTCTCAGTAGATGTCGCACCGTCAATGTTTATCGACGGACGCAACAACCGGCCGTCGCTCGGACTGACATGGGCGTTTACATTCTGAACCATCAATGATTACTGCAATGAAAAGTATAAGATATAAAATATGGGCCGGCATGCTGGCAATGGCCTACACTTGTCAGCCGGGAGCGTCTGCCCAGACAGCTGATAAGCAGCCGACACCCAACGACAGCGCCTCGACTTATCTCGAAAGCTTTGAGACCGACACTCATAAGATGCTCGAAAACTGGTATCTCCGCAACTATGCCGAACTTGACCGTTCAGCCGATGACCGTGCCGACGTTGAGGCCAGCGAAGAAGAAATCATAGCTCGTCTGGCAGCTCTCCCGACAGAGATTGAGATGCCCTATAATTCGGTGGTAAAAAGCTATATCGACATGTACACTCAGCGCCGCAAACAGCTGGTTGAGAATATGCTCGGCATGAGTCTCTATTACATGCCGATTTTCGAACAGGCTCTTGACCGTCACGGACTGCCGATGGAACTTAAGTACTTGCCTGTGATCGAGTCAGCGCTCAACCCGTCGGCCGTCTCAAAAGCCGGTGCTACCGGTCTGTGGCAATTCATGATACCGACCGCTACAGGTCTTGGTCTCGAAGTCAACACGCTCGTCGACGAACGCCGTGATCCCTATGCGTCGTCAGAAGCTGCAGCCGTATATCTCAAGCAACTTCACGATATGTTTGGTGACTGGTCACTGGCCATCGCTGCATACAACTGCGGCCCTGGCAACATCAACAAAGCCCTGCGACGCGCCGGTGGCGGCAAAAAAGATTTCTGGGATATCTATCCACTCCTGCCGGTCGAGACCAGAGGCTATCTGCCTGCGTTCATTGCCGCAAACTATGTGATGAACTATTATAACAAGCACAATATATCGCCGGCGCTGGCTAAGAAACCTACTGTCACGGACTCCATCCATGTAACGAAACGTGTTAATTTCAACCAGATAGCCGATGTGCTTAATATCTCGGTCGACGATATCCGCGACCTCAATCCGCAATACCGCAAAGACGTGATACCCGGCAACCTCAAGGCGTCGACACTCGTGTTGCCGTCGTTGCAGGTCTACGCATACCTCGCCAACGAGGATTCGATACTCAATCACAATGTGTCGCGCTACGCACGCCGCAATGTAGTTGAACCGGCAACCGGCATCACTCTCACCGGAACTGACGCAAAAGGCGAATACGTCGAGGAGCAGACGATAGAGTATCACACCGTTGCACGTAATGAAAATCTCAACTCGATTGCTAAAAAATATGGAGTCACGGTTAGCTCAATACGCCAAAACAACAAAATCGGCAAAAGTGTGCGCAAGGGTCAGAGACTCAAAATAGTAATGACCAAGCGCCAATACATCGAGCCGGAAGTGGAAGTTGACAGCTTATCAATTCAGATTGAGCCGCCCGTCAATCCTGCAGATACGGCCGCAATCATCAATGATGTAATCTCTGCTGTTGCAAATGAGGGTAATGCACCGGCCAAGGAAGAGACCACAAAAACTCAACCAAAAGCCTCAAACACCAAGAACAACACCACATCAAAAGCTCAACAGCAACAGCAGTCTAAGCCTAAAGCCACCCAGACC
>CAMWNL010000330.1 GCA_947175585.1 uncultured Bacteroidales bacterium
GGGGTGTCTGAAGCATAATATTAACCTGATATTGATCTCAATTTTATGTTATAAAACACATTTCTGATTATTGGGGCAAAAAAATTTTGAGGGATGAAAAAAACTTGTTAATTTCGGCAAAATAAACCAAAATTCGATTCTGATGCGCTTTCAAAAGCCGTTATGATGACGTTTTAACTATAGACTAAAAATAAAATCAGTGGTCCTTAAAAGACCTATTACCTAAAACATAAAAAACTCCGATTGAAATGAGTTATTTGAAGTTTGATAAAAATTTGCTGATCAATCTCGACCAATCGTTGCCGAAGGAGATGTTGCGCACAAATCAGGCCGGTGCATATCATTGCACCACACTCGTAGGGTGTAACACGCGCAAGCAGCATGGTCTGCTTGTGATACCTATTCCTGAAATGGGCAACAAGGCTCACGTTTTGTTGTCGCAGCTTGATGAAACTGTGATTCAGCATGGTGCGCCGTTTAATCTGGGCATACACCGTTATCGTGGTGGTGTGCTGAGTCCTAACGGCCATAAGTATATACGTGAGTTTGATTGTGAAAGTGTGCCTCGCACCACTTATCGTGTCGGAGGTGTCATCCTGACTAAGGAAAAAATCTTCATATCTCACGAAAACCGAATCCTCATTCGCTACACGCTTGTGGAGGCTCACTCGGCTACAACATTGCGTTTCAAGCCGTTTCTCGCGTTCCGCGAAAGCAATAGTCTGTGTGTTGCCAATGATGCTATTAACCGCGAATTGACTCCGGTTGATAATGGCATGGCGAGTTGCCTCTATGATGGTTTTCCGACGCTTTATATGCAGTTCAGCCGTAAACCGACCTGGATTGATGAGCCTAACTGGTACAACGGTATCGAATATGTAAAGGATATGGAGCGCGGAGTTCCTTATACAGAAGATCTTTGGGTGCCCGGATACTTTGAGATTCCTATCAAGAAAGGGGAGTCTGTTATTTTCTCAGCCGGCATTTCGGAAGTAAAGCCTCGTTCACTCGCCAAAATGTATGAGGCGGAGATTGCATCGCGTACTCCCCGAACAAGCTTCTATAACTGTTTGAAAAACGCAGCCAAGCAGTTCTATCTCAAGGATGGCGAAAACATGTATGTTATATCAGGCTATCCCTGGGGAGTAGTGCTGGCGCGTAATACATTTATGGCTGCGCCAGGTCTGACGCTTGCAATTGACCATAAGGTTGATTTCGAGAAGATAGTTGATACGGCGTCACGCGCGTTGCTCGAATTTATGACAACAGGCCAATTATCCGAACGTATTCAAGGCATTGATTTGCCTGATATCCCCTTGTGGGCTATCTGGACTTTGCAGCAGTATGCTAAAAATGTAGGCACTGAAGAGGCCCGTAACCGCTACTTCGATCTTGTCGCAAGCATCCTCGATTATGTGCTCGATAACCGTCATCCCAATCTTCAGGTTGACGATGCAAACGGACTTGTACGTACAATCGGGACCTCGACACCGGTATCATGGATGAATTCTACTCTCAACGGCCGCCCGGTAATACCTCGCAGCGGATATCTTGTAGAATTCAATGCGTTATGGTATAATGCATTGATGTTTGGCGCTTCACTTGCCGAAGGCAACAGCGAACTTGAAACCTCGGCTCAACGCTGGAGAAATGCTGCAGACAAGATGAAACAGCCGTTTGTCGATATGTTCCTTAATGACGGAGGCTATCTTTATGATTATGTAGACGGTAGCTATGCAGATCCGTCTGTGCGTCCGAATATGGCTGTGGCTATCGGCCTTGACTATTCTCCGCTTGACCGTCGCCAGCGTAAGAGCGTGCTTGATGTAGTCACACGTGAACTTCTCACTCCTAAGGGGCTGAGATCACTCTCGCCGAAGAGCTTCGGTTATCGTCCGGCTTATCTCGGTTCTCCCGAGGAACGCGAGCTGGCGCTCCATCAGGGTCCAGCCCGTCCATGGTTGATGGGATTTTATGCCGACGCCTACCTCAGAGTCTTCGGCATGAGTGGTGTAAGCTATATTGACCGCATGCTCATCGGTTTCGAAGACGAAATGCCAAACGGTTGCATCGGCTCGTTGTCGCAGTTGTATGACGGTAATCCTCCATTCTCAGGACGAGGAGCGATCTCTCATGCTACAAACGTGGCTGAAGTGCTTCGGACTTTACGCACACTCAAACGTCTGAATCCAGATAACTAATTAACAGTGTCATTTATCCGCTTTAGATACAGATCAAGTCAATGAAAGCTTTAATGTTCGGGTGGGAATTTCCACCTCATATCCTCGGTGGTCTCGGCACTGCCAGCTACGGTCTTACCAAAGGCATGTGGGAGTGTGGCAATATGGATATCACCTTTGTCATCCCTAAGCCTTATGGCGACGAAGACCGTGAGTTCGCTCACATTATCGGTGCATCACAGGTGCCTGTGGCGTGGCGCGATGTAACTCGCGAGTATGTTGAGTCACGTATCGGTAAAGTAATGTCGCCCGATCTCTATTTCCGTCTGCGCGATCATATTTATGCCGACTTCAACTATATGAAGACCAATGATCTCGGTTGTATCGAGTTCTCAGGTCGCTATCCCGATAATCTTCTTGAAGAGATTAACAACTATTCGATAACTGCAGGTGTCATCGCCAGAACTATCGAATGTGATATAATCCATAGTCATGATTGGCTTACATATCCGGCCGGAATCCACGCCAAACAGGTGACCGGAAAGCCGCTTGTTATTCATGTCCACGCTACCGATTATGACCGTTCTCGCGGTAATGTCAATCCGACCGTGTTTAACATCGAGCGAGACGGCATGATTCATGCCGATCATATCATCACCGTCAGCAATCTGACACGTCAGACCGTAATCGAGCGATATGGCATAGATCCGGCTAAAGTCACAACTGTCCATAATGCAGTAGTGCCTTTAAGTCAGGAGCTCCTTGATGTCGAGGTAAAGAAGCCGAAGGAGAAAGTTGTCACCTTCCTTGGACGTATTACTATGCAGAAAGGTCCTGAATATTTTGTTGAAGCCGCGGCCAAGGTGCTTAAGAACGATCATAATGTCCGTTTCGTTATGGCCGGTTCGGGTGATATGATGGATAAGATGATTACACTCGCGGCAGAGCGCGGAATCGCAGAC
>CAMWNL010000331.1 GCA_947175585.1 uncultured Bacteroidales bacterium
CACGCCCATACAGGAAAAAGCCATAGGACCGATACTTGACTGCTACGACATGATAGCCTGCGCTCAGACCGGAACCGGTAAAACAGCCGCATATCTGCTGCCGATCATCAGTCTCATCAACGACGGAGGATTTCCGGAGGACGCTATAAACTGTGTGGTGATGGTGCCAACCCATGAACTGGCACAGCAGATCGACCGTCAGATGGAAGGTTTCTCATATTTTGTGCCCGTGACGAGTCTGGCAATCCACGGCGGCAATGACGGCAAGGAATTCGCCCGACAGCAACGCGGACTAAAAATGGGCGCCGATATTGTAATCGCTACTCCCGGTCGACTGATGGCCCACATGAAAATGGGATATGTAGACCTGTCGAAAGTATCGTTTTTCGTTCTTGACGAGGCAGACCGTATGCTCGACATGGGATTTTCAGATGACATATTGCAGATAGCAAAACATCTGCCTAAAAAGCGCCAGACCCTACTCTTCTCGGCTACGATGCCACCCAAGATCCAGAAATTAGCCGAAACCATATTAGATAAACCGGTCGAGGTGAAAATCGCCGTTTCAAAGCCGTCGGAAAATATCGACCAATCGGCCATCGTATGCCATGAAGCACAGAAACCGGGTGTGCTTAAACATTTATTCAAGACCTACCATTCAAAGCGAGTGATAGTCTTTGCTGCGTCCAAGCTTAACGTAAAGGAACTCAGCCGTGACCTGAAACGTGCCGGGCTGAAAACAGGCGAGATGCACTCAGATCTCGAACAGGTCGAACGCGAGAAAGTAATGCTCGACTTCAAATCAGGTCGAATCGATATACTCGTGGCGACCGATATTGTGGCACGAGGTATTGACATCGATGACATCACGATGGTGGTCAACTACGATGTGCCGCGAGAAGCCGAAGACTATGTGCACCGCATCGGACGTACGGCCAGAGCCGGAACAGACGGAAAAGCCGTCACACTCGTCGGAGGACGCGATCAGCAACGCTTCGGCATGATTGAGAAATTTCTCGGTTCTGAAGTCAGAAAGGAGCCTGTACCGGCAGAGCTCGGCGATGCACCGGAATACAGACCTAACTTAAAACCGAAAGGAAGGTCGAAAGGCAAATCAAATTTCCGCCGCAAGAATTATCACCGCAGAACAAACAATAACAAGCAATCAAAACCGTCAGGCGAAAACAAGTCCCAATCAGTCTGAATTATAGGAAATCAAGCATCTGAATAAAACATTAACCTTTTTTGTGAGCAATAAATAGCGATTATTTGTAAATTTGTCATTGATAATTTCCCATATCAATCAAGACATAAGGGATGCCTTAGAATGAAGATGCATAAATTTATTATAAGACTCATCATATTGCTTGCCGGTTTGGCTGTCACCGCAGAGTCGGCCAATGGTCAGGTCAACACTGATCAAGTTGTTCGCGTCGGCCAAAATGCTTTGTATTTCGAGGATTATATGCTCGCCATACAGTATTTCAACCAAGCGATACAGGCGAAACCATATCTCGCCAAGCCATACCTGATGCGTGCGATCGCAAAACTTAATCTCGAAGACTACTCCGGAGCGGAGAAAGATGTCAACAAAGCCATTGAAATCAACCCTTTCTTGCCTGACGCATGGGAAGTGAGAGGTGTAGCCCGTCAGAATCTCGGACGAGACCGCTCGGCAATAGAAGACTACAAGGAGGCTCTCAAACTGCTTCCGCGCAACAGGCAGATAATGTTCAATATGGCAGTGGCTCAACAACGAATCAAGGATTACGAGGAATCAGACTCAACGTTCAACGAACTGCTGCGCTATTATCCAAACTTTGCAAACGGATATCTCGGACATGCTAACCTGAAACTGGCTCAAGCAGACACAGCCACCGCGATATCAGATATAGACAAGGCGCTTAAACTTAACCGTAACTCGCTAAACGCCTATATCATGCGCGCCGACATCGCGATCAGCTCACAAAAGGACTATGCATCGGCATTAAGCGACATGAATGAAGCCATAAAACTACAGCCGCGGTTATCGGGACTATATATCAACCGCGCTTTCCTAAAATATAATCTTGACGATTACTTCGGGGCGATGTCTGATTTTGATTATGCGATAGATCTCGACCCTCTTAACGCCACAGCTCTTTTCAACCGCGGTCTGCTTCTGGCCGAAGTTAGTGCAAACGACCGAGCGCTCAACGATTTCACAAAAGTTCTTGACCTGAATCCGGACGATTACCGCGCGCTATACAACAGAGCCGTCATATATGGTAAAAAAGGAGAATATGCAGCCGGCACGGCTGACATCAACCGCGTTATCGAAGCGTTTCCTGATTTTCCCGGAGGATTTTATTTAAGAGGCGAATTTGAACGTCAGAGCGGCAACCTGCCTGCAGCGAAACGTGATTTTGACAAAGCCATGGCTCTGGCAAAAGCCGCTACCCCAAACACAGGTACAGAAGAAAACGAAACGCCTCCGGCAGGAGAAGACGCAATGGACAATATGTCAGCTGACGCTGTGTCTAAACGCTTCGCAACCCTGCTGACAGTCGACAACAACACTCATGTCGAGGAAGAGTATAACAACAGCGCTATTCGCGGTCATGTGCAAGACCGAAATCTGACTATCGAGCTCCAGCCGCTGATGGAACTTTCGTACTACTCGTCACCGACCGAACTCCGTCCAGGGACATATTATATCAAGGAAGTAGACGATCTCAACACGACTCGCATGCTGCGATTTGTAATCGTTGTGACAAACGCTCTGCCAAATCTTGATGAAGACATATTCGAGCGCCACTTCAAGTCCATTGAATACTACAACTCCTATCTTGCCACTCACCAGCCACGAGCAATAGATTATATCGGCCGTGCTCTTGATTTTATAACCGTAAGAGACTATGAAGCGGCCAGACGAGACATTGACAAGGCTCTTGCTCTGACACCCGACTACCCGTTAGCATATATGCTAAACGCTCAGGCTGATTATCATTCCTACGAACTCCTCACCAAAGGTGCCAATCCTACAGGTGACGATGCAAAACTTGACGCGTCAGCGCGAGCACACATGCGCCATAAATTACTTGACGACGCTCTTACGGGATATACCAAAGCGACAGAGCAGTCACCGCGAATGGCACCGGCA
>CAMWNL010000332.1 GCA_947175585.1 uncultured Bacteroidales bacterium
ACGCTACCCGTGCTGACTTCAATGAGATGGGAGCAGTGTTTGACGGAGTCAACCATAGTGTTGACGTTAAGGGTGGAATCAATATCAAGAGCGGTAAGGTCGCTATCTCAGATTTTATCGACCCTGACCGGGCTACCGACATCAAACTCTATATAAGCTATGAGGTGCCCGATTTCCAGCTTACCACCTTCAGCGGAGGCCTTGATTATAAATTTATCGGCGTAAGTTTCACCGATATCCGTCTCGACGGTATGCCTGACCTTCTCGAACAGCCCGGTACTAATCTTTTCGTGTCCAATCCCTGCATCTTCCTCTCTGTCGAAAATCCCATGCAGTCTTACGGACTGTATGCGCGCACCGGCTTCTCGATAACTGCGCGTCACAATTCTGACCTGTCCACATACTCTATCGACAATCCTTATTTCACAATTGGCAATGACCATCCCGACGGAGTCTACACATATTGCCTCTCACCCGTTATGCCGACATCTGTGCCCGACGGTTACGGAAATGCCGAGCATGTGCCTTACTCATCGCTCAGCGATGTCCTGAGTAACGGCGGTAACCCCGAAGTCGGTATTCCCTCTAATCTCACGATTAAACTTGACAACCCCAATATCCCTGACCAGAAAATTGTGGACATGCCGATCGGCAAATTCCTCAAAGAAGTGAGAGGTAGCTATGAATTCCGTGCGCCTATCGCTCTCAAGGAAGGCTCTACGATCATCTACGAGGAGATTGTGACAGGCTGGGGCTCTGAAGACTTCGATTATATCACCATCACCCAGCTCGATCTTGATGCTGAGCTTACTTGCGACATACCCTTGGCTCTCGACATCGAGGCTTATCCGGTCGACAAAGACGGCAAGGTTATCGACAATGTCCGCATTGAAGGCGCTCATATCAATGCCGGTTCCGAACCTCAGAACGTGCATATTCATATCACAGGAGATGTGACCGGATTTGACGGTATCCGCTATATCGCCAGAGCTACAGCCGGCTCAGGCGACAAAGAGCTTAATGCTAATATGAATATAATCGTTTCAAATCTCCGTCCGACGATTTCGGGCTACTATATGAAAGAACTTTAATCTCTCGTCCTTTTTCATCACAATCGTATCACAATGAAGACAATTTTCAAACATACATTGGTTGCTGCCGCAGTGCTTGCTTCGCTCGCGGCTTCGGCTCAAAACACACGGTCAGGATATTTTGTCGACGACTATACATACCGTTTCCAACTTAACCCCGCCTATGGCAACAGCCGCGGTTTCGTTTCGATGCCGGGTCTCGGCAATATGAACGTAAGCGTCAACGGTAATCTCCATCTGACTGACGTCCTCTACAATATCAACGGCAAGACGACTACGTTTATGAATCCGCTGGTCAATACCAATGATTTTATCAACGGCATCAGCGACATAAGCAGATTTAACGTCAATACCAAGATCGACATTCTCTCGGTTGGTTTCAAGGCCTTCGGCGGTTACAATACCATCAATATCGGTGCCCGTGCAGATGTCGGCCTTCACCTCCCCAAATCTTTCTTCTCGCTGATGAAAGAAGGCATCGCTAACAAGACTTACGCTATCGACGATCTTGCCGCACGCGGCATGGCTTATGCCCAGGTTGCTCTCGGTCACTCTCGCGACATCACTAAAGAGTGGCGTGTCGGTGTGACAGCGAAGATTCTTGTCGGCGGTGGTAATGTCGACGCCAAGCTGCACAATGCCAATCTTACTCTCGGCACTGACGCATGGACTGTCACCTCTGACGCCGAAATAAACTCGTCGGTCAAGGGCCTGACCTATGATACTGACGTCAACGAGCACACCGGTCATCGCTATGTCAGCGGTGCCGACGTCGATGGTGCAGGTGTCGGCGGTTATGGCTTTGCTGTCGACCTCGGCGCGATCTATAAGCCCTCTTATTTGCCTGACTGGACTTTCTCTGTTGCTGTGCTCGACCTCGGCGGCATCAGCTGGAGCAACAATATGGTTGCGTCGACTAATGGCCCGAAGACTTTCACCACTAATGATTATGTGTTTAATGTCGATGATAACGCGCCCAATAGTTTCGACAACGAGATCGACCGCATCCGCGACAAATTCAGCGCTCTTTATGAACTCGAAGATATGGGTGACCAGGGTTCGCGTTCGACCATGCTCGCCACAACGTTCAACATCGGTGCCGAATACACATTCCCCCTCTATCGCCGTCTGAGCTTCGGTCTTCTCAACACTACCCGTATCTATGGTGATTATTCATGGACTGACTTCCGTCTCTCGGCCAACGTTGCGCCCGTGAAGTGCTTTGATGCGTCAGTCAACGTGGCTGCCGGCACATTTGGCGTCGGATTTGGCTGGCTGATAAATTTACATGTGCCCGGTTTCAATCTCTTCGCAGGCATGGACCACACTGTAACCAAAGTGGCAAAGCAGTTTGTGCCTCTGTCATCTAACGCCTCATTCAACTTCGGTCTCAACTTCCCCTTCTGATAAATCTCGGACCGGACTGAAGATATAAAACGTTGCGTCTCCGTAAGAAGGGGGTGCAACGTTTTGTTGTATTGGCTCTAAATTTTTTGTCAGGTGACAAATTATTTGTAAATTTGCATCAGTTAAAACAACAACACAACTAACCAAAATAACGACAATTATGAAAATTGAAAAAATCATTGGTCGTGAGGTGCTCGATTCACGCGGCAACCCCACAGTCGAAGTAGACGTAATCCTCGAATCAGGCGCTTTCGGCCGTGCATCTGTTCCTTCTGGTGCATCTACCGGCGTTAACGAAGCTCTTGAGCTCCGCGACGGTGACAAGTCTCGCTATATGGGCAAGGGTACTCTCAAGGCTGTTGCCAACGTTAACGGCCCCATCGCTGAAGCCCTCAAAGGCATGAACGCTCTTGATCAGATCGCTATCGACGAAACTATGCTCGCTCTTGACGGCACTGAAACAAAATCTAACCTTGGTGCTAACGCTATCCTCGGTGTTTCTCTCGCTGTTGCCAAGGCTGCTGCTGACTACCTCGGTCTTCCCCTCTACAAATATATCGGTGGCTGCAACACTTACGTTCTCCCCGTGCCCATGATGAACATCATCAACGGTGGTGCTCACTCTGACGCTCCTATCTGCTT
>CAMWNL010000333.1 GCA_947175585.1 uncultured Bacteroidales bacterium
ATCCTGAATATCAGTCTGAGACGTTTAAGTTCCGAGACTCCAAGCCTTTGGGACGCAGCCAGAGCCTCGAATCTGTCATAAGCATAATAGGGCAGACGCTCGCGGAGAGTGCGAGTGATAAAGTCGTATGCAAAAGGCGAGTGTATGCCGAAACCGCGGCCGTGGCGCCAGCGTTTGTATCTTCGGGCTAAATCAAGCCGCATCGTCTTATGACAATGAACAGTCCGCCGAAGCAGAGCATATAGATGAGTGTCACACAGCCGTAGGCGATTGCCGAGCAAGTATGGATCGATAGCGGATCAAACTCCATCACTACTTCGTGGCTGCCGGCCGGCAGAGCTATGGCGCGCAAGAGATAATTGACGCGAGCGATGTCAGTCGGAGTGCCATCGATAGTCGCGTGCCATCCCCACGGGAAATAGACCTCAGAGAACACACCCGTGCCACCGTTACGCGTATCGACATGATAAGTCAGTCGGTTTGGCGTGTAAGATGTCAGCCATATAGAGTCGCCGGGGGCGAGAGACACAACATTGTCGCCCAATATGTCGCGGAAACGGCTGTCGGCTACGGCCTCGTTGGCCACGTCGAGTGAGCCTAAAGCCGACATCTCGGCGTCAGCCCCGTCAACGTAGTTGACCTTGTTGACAAGCCATGCGTTGCCGAGGGCATGCTCATTGTAGTCAAGCGGATAGTCACGGTCACCGGTGATGATATAACGCGTGTTGAGCATGTCGAGGATGCGGTAGTTGGATGCGGCATCGCGGATATGAGGTTCATACTGCGCAACTATCGAGTCTTCACGCAGCTCGTTATAATAACCGAGGGCAAGCACCGGGCGTAACCGACGCTGTATGAGGTCTTCATATCGATTGAGCTTGGCCGCATGATAGCCGCCAATCATCTTGTGATAGTATGATCGGTCGGGCATCTCGAAGCCCGGTATGTCGAGCACACGGTAGTGAGCTGAGGTGTCAGACAATATTGCCCGGTCAATTTCATCAGCCGAGATCATCGCAGCCGGTGTTGCTGACGCCGGCGCGAAGCTCGAATGTGACACATAGCGCTTGTCTACACCATAAAGGTCGATAAGCACGAGTGCGGCTACAATGACTGTGGCAACCGACGGTTTCACTTTGCCCCGGCAGGCGAAGACGAGAACCACGAGTCCCAACGCGATAAAGAGCAGGGAGCGAAGCGCGTCGGCCTTGACCAGACCGTAGCGCAGCGACTCGATGGCCGAGACGTTGTCAGGGTTTGACAGCGAGTATTGATAGATTGTCGCGTCGGCCTGAGCCTGAGACATGCCGTTCTGCTGAGCCATTGCCATCACTTGCTGGGAAATGCTCTGGGCTACGCCGTGGTCATTCGTAGTGATTGCCGGGCCGAATGTCGACGGCGCTACGAGCGCTATAAGACATACGAGCGCCGAAAGTCCGAACGACCAGCCGAGAGGTGCGCGGAAACGGCGTAATGCGTCGGGCGATGTGAACAGAGTGTGTAAAGCCATCACAGCGAGCAGCGGCATCGTGAACTCGGCGATGACCAGAATACTTTCGACCGCTCTAAACTTATTGTAGAGCGGAAAATTGTAAATCATCAGGTCGGTGAGCGACGTGAAATTGCGGCCGAGAGCGAGCAGGATTGACAAAACGGTGACAATTAACAGTGCCCATTTGACCGGACCGCGCACGATGAAACATCCCAGCAGGAAGAGTGCGAAGATTAGTGCGCCGACATAGACAGGTCCGTTGGTGCCCTCCGAATCATTGAAATACTGGCTGAGATATGGCAGCATAGAGCCTGTCGCCGTGCCTGAATACATGGCTGCATCGGTCAGTCGGTCGAGGCCGAGGAAAACCATGTGGCCATTATCAGGTTTGGCCGACGCACCGCCTTTGATATTAGGCACGAGAAGTGAGAATGTTTCCGCCTGACCGTAGCTCCATCCGACTATCTGTTCGTAGGGCATGCCTCCGGTCGGGCGCTGACTGTCGGTCTCGCCGTCTGAGTCAGGCGCGGTCAGGGGTGTGAGTTCCGATTGTGCGCGTTTGGTTTCCTTGGCATATTCATATGTGTTGTAGATGCTCGGCAGATTGGCACCGACAGCCAGACATCCGGCGCCGATAGTGACAGCTGTAGCTACACACCAATCGCGCAGGCGCTTCTCTTTAATCGCAGTCACGAGCCATGCGATTACAAGCGCAGCCATGACGAAGAAGAAGTAATAGGACATCTGCGGATGATTGGCGTTGAGCTGCATCATCGCAAAGAGCGAGAGCATGGCGGCTCCGCTGACATAGCGGCCGCGATAGACGAGCATCAGGCCGGCGATAGTGGGCGGAATGTATGACAGCGCTATGAATTTCCAGATGTGACCGGCTCCTATAATGATGATGAAATAAGACGAGAATCCCCAGGCTATCGCACCGAGTAGGGCGTAGTACCATCGCATTTTCATCACAAACAGCAGGATCAGGAAGCCGAACATCATCATGAACATAAGATTGCACGGCGCCGGTAATCCGAGTCCGTAGACGGTGTCGATCCATCTGAAGAGAGAGTTTGACGGATATGAGGGCGAAATCTGAAATGTCGGCATCCCCGAGAACAGAGAGTTGGTCCACATGGCTTTTTCGCCTGTAGCTTCTTCAAAGGCTTTGGCTTCCTGGCCGTTGGCGATGCCCTGTCTGATGTCTGACTGTTGCAGCGACGAGCCGTCAAATGCGTCAGGATAGAAAAATGCAAGCGAAATGGCCGCGAGAGCGACCACCGATATAAAGAAGCCTCTGACCTGAGAGTCTTTCAGCCATGCTTTCAGTTTATTCATTTCTTAGTCATTTAAGTAAATAAAGATTTCCCGGCCTGCGGCCACCCGGGAATTGAGTCGACCTTACGTCTGTGAGCGTGGTTTATCCGCATCTGAATCAGGTGAAGCGTAATTAACCACCTGAATTTTGGTTATGAGTGATAGTCTCTTACTCGCAGTAAATCGGGATTACGCGGTCGATTGAATTGTCGAGCGAAATCAGCGTCTCGGTGCCTGTCACGCCCGGAATCATCTGAATCTTGTTGTTGAGAAGATCCATCAGATGTTCGTTGTCACGCGCATAAAGTTTGAAGCATCGTGTAGGGG
>CAMWNL010000334.1 GCA_947175585.1 uncultured Bacteroidales bacterium
GGTCAGAGAAATTCCAGCCCACTTCCTTGTTGGCGATTTTGTGGAGCGTGCTTTCCTCGACCTGCATTTTAAATATTTGACAATTGTTAGATCGCTTGGTCGGGAGAGCCTGAAACTGAGCCGTCTGCACGTCGAGTTCCGACGCCGCGCGCCCCATTCTGACGATTTCCTCTTCCTTGGCGATGGCCGGCATCATCTTGAAGCCCGAGTCCGTGTCGGCGTTGACGGCGATTATCTCGATGCCGCCCGACGCCACTCGCGACACCACATATCCGACCAGAGGCTCGCCCGACGCCACTTTGACGTTGGGAAACATCACCGTTTCGCTCGGCTCGAAGAGCAGGTCGCAGTAAGTGGGGATAGTGTGGGTGTAGACGTCGTCAGAGCGACGGGTGCCTATGCCGCCGGCCACATCCTTTGACACCTTGGTCCTGGTCTTCTTGGGGTCGACCGAATAATACTCCACCGTCATCGCTCGCGACTGACGGGCGCTGCCACAGCGGGATATCTGGTCAATAGGCGTCGATGTCGGGCGCACTTTCACGATGCGTTGGTCGATCGCGTTACGGATAAGGCCGGGAACAGCCTCATTAGTTACAGCCACGCTCACAGGACCGTCTACAATGTGGCGACCTGCGCCGCCACCATCAATAATTTGTGTTGACATAATAAAAATGATAAATGAAAAATTAAGAATTAAAAAAGAATGATAAATGAAAAAATAAATATCCAGCGAAATGTAGGGACGCACCCCCGGTGCGTCCGGGTAAACAGCGCTGCGTTTATGATTGCAAGTGGACACGATTAGACATAGAGTGGGAGAGACAAAAAGACAGAAAGACAAAAAGACAAAAAGGATAAGGAACAAAGAACAAAGAATAGTGAATTAATACCTATGTCTTTCTGTCTTTATGTCTTTATGTCAGAAAAGTGCATCGTGAATTAACACCTGTGTCTTTCTGTCAAAAAAGTCGTGCATTGTCAGAATTCGCTCCAGAAACTCGGTCTGATATGCGACAGAAAACTCGGACAAGAATCACAACCGTCATCCACATTCTGATACCCCGGTTCATCATCAACCCTCATCACAGTCTGCTCAATCTTATCATTGCGGCCGCGGATATAACCGCGCTCCTCAGCCTCAGCGATAAGTCTCGCCACCTCCGGGTCGTCGCTCAGCGACCGGGGCTGCTCCGTCGCCGTCGCCTCCACCGCCTCGGCGGCCTGCGAAGTGATTTCCTCCTGCGCCGCGTTCTGCTCGGCGATGTTGTCGTCAATGTTGTCAATGTTTGCGATGTTTTCAAGATTTTCCATAGTTTTGCTTAAATTTGCTTTTAGTTTAAAAATATCGGTGATTCAATCAATAATTATTGCCTGATTTCCGATTGCAAAGTTACTATGCAATTCAACATGATTTTACATTAATTCGGTTAACACTTCGTTTTAACATTTCGCTTTACCCCGAAATCCGAACATTAAGCCGTGAGTGCTTGTTGATTAAGTAGCGTTTCACTATCCGTAAAAAAATCGCGTTGCAATGAAAGATAATTTCAAAAAGAAGCTAAGCAATGACCTCAACCTGCTCGTTTTCGCGCTGGCGTTGGCTCTCGTCGTGTTTATCTCGATCGACACATTCATGCAAAAACCCTTCCTCACCAACCCCGTCTACATGCGCTTCCAGCTGTGGGTCTGCGTTGTGTTTATGGTCGAGTTTTTCGTGCAGGTCTACCTCGCCGACAACCATTGGCGCTACTTCTGCCGCAACATCGGTTTTCTCCTCGTGTCGATTCCTTACCTTAATATAATAACCCAGTTTCATCTCCAGCTCGACGAGCAGCAGCTCTACTTCATCCGCTTCGTGCCCCTGCTGCGCGCCGCCTTTGCTATGGCGCTCGTGATCGGCTACGTCTCAACATCGCGCATCGTCGGCATATTCTGGTCTTATGTAAGCATCGTCTGCATGATGGTCTACTTCGCCTCGCTGATATTCTTCGAGCAGGAGCAGCCCGTCAACCCCGGTGTCCCCGACTATTGGGCATCGCTCTGGTGGTGCAGCCTCGAAGCCACCACTATCGGCGCACCCGTCAACCCCGTCACGGTCGTGGGCAAGGTTCTCGCCGCAGGCCTGTCGGCTATGGGCGTAATCATCTTCCCCCTCTTCACCGTCTACCTCACCGACATAGTCCAGAAATACCTCAGGCGACACCGCGCCCAAAATGCCGGGACTCACCCCGGTGTGTCCTGAATGACAACCTCCTTGCACCTCGGATAACAACTCAATCACCCCGATAATGAAAAAACTCCCCATCACCCTGATCCTGACCCTCACCGCGGCCCTCAGCTCGTGGGCCGGACCCGAGATAACCTGGCTCACCTCAAGTCATAACTTCGGAGCCTTTGACGAGTCGACAGGCCCAGTCTGCTACGACTTCCGTTTCGTCAACACCGGCGACGCACCCCTGACCGTTCTGGCCGCCCGTGCGTCATGCGGCTGCACCCGTCCCCTCTATCCGTCAGAAGCCGTCGCCCCGGGCGACACCGCCTCTGTCTCTGTGGCCTACAACCCCGAGGGACGTCCCGGTCGCTTCAACAAATCGGTGTCAGTCGAGACCGACGCCGTCAATCAGCCCAAGACCAAACTGACGATCCGTGGCGTGGTCATCGGCGCCGCGTCGAGTGTCGCCGGACAGTATCCCGTCGACATGGGAGTGCTCAAGTTCAACAAGGGCGCCGTGATGTTCGGTCAGGTCGAGCGGCCTCATCTCAAGACCGTGTTCACCAACGCCTATAACCGCAGCTCTGACAGCATCCGTCCGCGTGTCGTCACCAAGCCGCGCTATGTCGACATCGCCTTCGAGCCCAAGACCGTAGGCCCCGGCGAACAGCTCACGGTCATCAGCTACTTCCGCTCGGCCGAAGCCACAGACTGGGGTCTCGTCGAAGACTCGGTCATCATCTCGACCGGCGCCGGGCAGTTTGCCTTGCCCTTCACGGCCATAGTCAAGGAAGACTTCTCGTCGCTGACCGACGACGACCGCGCCAAGGCTCCCGTCGCCTCGCTTTCAGAGACCAACGTCGACTTCGGCATCATCAGCTCCGCCTCCGGTCCGGTCAGCCGCACAGTGACCCTCACC
>CAMWNL010000335.1 GCA_947175585.1 uncultured Bacteroidales bacterium
GATATAACCGGTCGTGGGAATTGTAGTCTGGCCGCTCCATGAGAAGATGACACCGTTATCTGCAACACCTGAAGCGATTGACGAAACTTCACTTTCGACTATCTGAAGTTCACCGGTCTCGATATTGATATACGTCGGTTTGTCGATAGTAGACGGGACCCATGACCACGGGTCAGAGTCAGGATCTTCAGATTGGAGGGTTGATATGATATATTTGTCGTCGGTTGACAAATACATGTTGTTGAAAAGGAAGTTGGGTGAAGAGTAGATTACAGCAGTGACATAGTCAGAGTAAGCCAGATATTTGTCAAGCCATTCGTCGTATTTGGTCTGATAGGTTTCGAGCGCTTCGTTGTATGCCTCTCTGTTCTCGTCTGACATATAATCATCCATATCAGGATAGTCGCTGATGATGCCTTCATAGTAATCGTTGATGGCCGCATAGTAGGCATCAAGTTCATCCTGGGTCATATACTCTTCGTAGTTGGGACCCATCGGGCCGTCACCCGGATCTTCTACCGCTTCGAGGCCGTCAGGATTAAAGAGGTCTTTAGTCGGGAGTGAGTATGACCATTCGCCTTTCTCGTCTTCCTTATATATGACGGGTATTTTCATACCGCCGTTGCCGAATACCATTTGTCCGGCGATAGTCTTGCCGTCGGTAGTGATGCAGAGAGCTGTTACATATTGAGGTTTCTGACCGAAGAAATCCTCGGTGGGGTATGGCAACGCATGATAGTCGCTGTAAGTGCCGTCGGCGTTACGATCCCAGTAGACCGGGACCTGCATTATGACGTTATCAAAGGTCATGGGGTTGAGACCGATGCTTCCGCAGATGCGTGAACCGTCGGGAGTAATGCCGTTTGAGAGATTTGTCTGATCTGCATCGGACACATTCAGCTGGTGCCACTCGCCGTTAGTGTAAAAAGCGGCATCGCCGTTCTGATTGGTCGATCCCAATATAATACTGCCGTCCGGAGTGACACAATTGCCAAGTCCGAGAGTGTAATATTCTATCATTTCTTCGTCAGGCGCGAAAGTGATGTCTGTACCGTCGACAAGATCAAAGATAGTTAGTGTGCCGTTAGCAACAGAAATGGCGTATCTGCCATTGTCAGTAACTTGCAAAATCGCAGCATCAGGATAGATTGTCGGGGTTTTACTTTCAGCCATAACCGGACTGATACTTGAGGCTACAGCTAAACATAAAAGTAGAGATTTCTTCATTTGCAATGAATTTAAATTGGTTGATAAATTAAACGGCAAACGGTAGAATTAATAAACACTGCGGTTTGCAATTTTCATATATAAATCAGGAACAGTCGTTATCGTTTTGCTGCTGTATCTAAATAGCATGCGCAAAGTTATCGAAAAATATTCTATTATTGCAAATGTTTTTCGACTTTTTTAAGTTTTTGTTTATGAAAAAATTATTTATGCTAACCAAATGTAAGGGTCACGTGCGAAAAATCACGCACGCGACCCTTACATAATATCGTAGTAGGTAGTATATATATTAATGTATAGTCCTACATTTTTACTTCGAGGTGTGGCCACAGGCAATTGGGTATCGCGCTCCATAGAGCCGACACGACTGCCCATCGACTGTCGATTGTGGCTACCCTGCGGCGTTGCATTATCGCCTTTTCGATGCGAGGGGCTACTTCATTGACTGTCATAAGCATCGGGTAATTGTGGTTGCCCTGAAGCAGGGGTGTGTCTACGAAACCCGGACGAATGTCGGTGATGCTGACATTGACGTGCTGACTGTGAGCGAGTTGGTCGAGAGCTTGGAGATAAGTCCACTGATAGCGTTTCGACGCTGAGTAAGCGGCGCTGACTCCTAAGCCTTTGACACCTGCCACTGACGTGATGGCGGCTATTCGTCCTTTGCTTGTATTGGCGGTCGCTTTGAAATAGCGGTAGGCCGCGTTGACAATACGGGTGAAGCCGGTCACGTTCACACCGATTGTCGCTTCATCTTTGCCGAGATTCAGACCGGGATTATACCATCCCGTTCCGGCGGCAAACAGAAGGATATCCATGCCGCCTATTTCTTCGATAAGGTCTTCGAATTTTTTGGTGGCATCCTGCGCGGTGACATCTATGACTGAGTATGTGATTCGCTCGGGGAATAAATCTTTAACTTGGCGCAGACGTTCTTCGTTGCGGGCGGCGATACCTACGCGCCATCCGGCTTTTGCGTAATCTTCGGCTATGCGGCGACCCATGCCGGAAGAGGCTCCTATGACAATAATCCTTTTCATGACAGGCGAGTGTTTTTATTCGACCGCCGTGTCAATTGCAGGTGAGTCGGCGGTTGAGGTTTGAATTTCGTTGTTTGGAGATATAACCTCTTCGGCGCGCGCTTTGTTCAGTTTGTCAATCGAGAAAGTATATGTTACGGAAAAGCTGCCTGTGACGGACGCGTTTCGTGATCCGAACCCCGGTATATACCACGGTTGACCGTATTTTGTAGCCGATTCGTGGAGTATGCTGTGATATTTGAACGCCCATCCGGCCGATATCGGCCCCCAGAGCTTTACGCGGAGACCCAGGACGATTTCCAGCCATCCTACCGTAGAGCGCTGCGAGGGTATGTTGAACCGCGCGTCCTCATCCCAGTATGCCCCGTCGACTGTAATATTTTCAATAGTGTAATTGAATGATGAAAAACCATATCTCAACCCTCCGTAAAACTGATAGTCGGGTGTCGAGTTATACAGGAAGTTGTAATTCATGCCTATGCGGAAGAACGGATTTATCGGCGAACTATAAGTGAAATTGTTGCCCGACGGAGTGTCTTTGGCCTGGCCGAGACCTATTTCAAAGACCGGTTTGTAGCGATTGTGGAGACTGATTTCCACTGCGGCGCCAAACAGGCCGTATTTCTGGCCGAACGCACGCATAAGAGGATCCCACACGTCTAAACTGACGGATGCATCCTGGAAGAGAGGATATTTCATCTTGACGACCGGGATGAGAGCCGTAGAGTCAATCCATGATTCGCCGGTGACGGTGTCGACATAGACTGTGCGCCCTTTTTCGTCATGGTAGTGGGTAGACCGGGCCTTTCGTGCCTCAAGCATACGTGTGCTGTCGCTGTCTCTTATAAACATATAC
>CAMWNL010000336.1 GCA_947175585.1 uncultured Bacteroidales bacterium
GTCCACTTCGACGAAATATGAACCGTTGTGCTCCTGATATGCGAGCTCTTCGGTTAACACTGGGCCGTAGAACAGAGGGCGCTCGCCATACTGCTCACGGTTGAGGTATGATGCGAGGGCAAAAACGTTGTCGGGAGCGTTCTGATTCATCGGCGGATTAGCGTTTGCGCGTATAAGCAGCAAAGCGTAAGATGAGTAACCGACAAATATCACGAAGATGCTGAGCACGATGACATTGAAAATTCTAACGGGCACTTTTGAGCAGAAACCGAAGAGATATATAGCCAGGCCAAGGATAAACACGGTCGGTATCAGCCACGAATCACCGATAAAAGGCATGCCTGAGATGATAATCGAGGCAAAGAAGAGCCATTTGATCGACGACGCAGAGCGCTGAAGATAAAGACTGCGCGCTGCAAGAATGAATACAAGCAGGGCGACGGCTGCATAGACTGTCACACCGACGTTGTAGCCACAGCCGAGAGTGTTGACGAAGAACAACTCAAACCACTGGGCTACGTTGATGAAGCCCGGCACGAGACCATAGAGAATCAGACCGACGATCACGCATGACACTCCGAGAGCGATGAGCGAGCCGACGGCATTGATATTCTTGAATTTGCGATAATAGTAGACGAGGCCGATCGCCGGAATACAAAGGAGGTTGAGAAGATGGACTGCGATAGAAACACCGATGACGTAAG
Source organism: uncultured Bacteroidales bacterium (assembly GCA_947175585.1). Taxonomy (GTDB): domain Bacteria; phylum Bacteroidota; class Bacteroidia; order Bacteroidales; family Muribaculaceae; genus CAG-873. The sequence continues at coordinate 705 of CAMWNL010000336.1, forward strand.
CGATCAGCACCAGATAGCGGTCGCTGTGAGGCTGGTCGGCGCGAGCTTCCCACTTAAGTATCAGCCAGAATACCAGAGCGGTGCAGAACGACGAGAACGCGTAAACCTCACCTTCAACAGCCGAGAACCAGAATGTGTCGCTCCATGTGTAGGCAAGTGCTCCACAAAGACCGCCGCCCATGATGACGAGGAGTTGAGACAGCGACACTTCGGCGGCATCATCCTTGACAATAAGTCGTTTGATGAGGTGGGTGATTGTCCAGAACAGCAGGAGGATAGTCGCCGCACTGAGGAGAGCTGACATCGCATTGACTGCAATAGCGGCAGAAGCCACGTCGCCCCCGAACAGGGTGATGAAGAAGCGTCCGGCAAGCATGAAGATAGGGTTGCCCGGCGGATGGCCGACTTCGAGTTTGAATGCCTGGAGGATAAACTCGGGACAGTCCCAGAAACTTGCGGTCGGCTCAAGTGTAAGCAGGTAGGTGACAGCTGCGATAACAAAGCAGAGCCAGCCGAGAGAATTGTTGATGATGTTGTAGCGTTTCATTCGTCTTTTTTCAATAGGATAGAGCGCAATGCGCTTCAATCGGCAAAGTTACACAAACGCCGCGTAAAAACGTCTGATTTAACTTAATTTATAGGATGTGTTTCAGCAATTAGCCAATATCACTCTTCGAAATGTCGTAAAATGGATGTAAAAGAAAAACTACCGGGCGTAATCCGATAGTTTTCATTTACTCATTATTCATTATAATATATGCCGGATCAGAATTCCTCGTCGTAGCTGTAGTTGAGGAAATCGATAAGCGGTTTAAGCACTCTGAAGTCCTCAGAAGCCCGTTCATACCATCGCTCAGACTCAAAATAGCGGCGGTCACAGTGATGGAATTTGCCGTAATATTTCAGACGCAGGTATTCAATCTGCGGATGATCCTTAGGCCAGCCTTTCGGCGCCGTTTTTAGCTGTTCGCCGAGCCAACCCGGGTAGAGCCGTTGCAATTCGGGATTATTGACGATTTCCTCAAACTCCTCGCTGTTGTCGACTATCGCTCTGCGGAGTTTGGCGAGCATCGGTGCATCGAGACAGTACATGCCGCCGTAGAGACCGTTTTCTTCGCGCCGTGAATCGACTTGAAGATAATAGGCTGCGCGCTCGGACTTGCGGCCGTAAGGTGAGATGGCTGCCGAAAAGAAAGTCTTATATGGCGATTTATCAGGCGAGAAACGGGTGTCGCGTGCAAAGCGGTAAGCGGCGTCGCGTCCGGTCTGACGCGCAAAGTCAGGCTGCCATGAGCTCATGCATGCTATCAGTTTGTCGAGGTCTTCAAACCATTGACGACGAAGTTCCTGATATTCGTCATTATGGGCTGCGAGCCAAGGACGGTTGTTATTCTCGGCTATCGCGTCAAGAAAGCGGTATATGTTTTTCATTTTATATCCTCCCATTCTACGTCGACAATCTGCTGCTCAATCTCGACTTTTACGTTCCTTGACCCCTGAGGTGAAGAATCGCCGGGGATGTCCTCAAAGGCTACAAACTCACCGTCATCAGGATTGATTTTTTTTCGGGACTTTGGTCGTGGCTGTTCTTCAGCAGCTCTGCGGTAACCGCCGTTGGGATCGCCTGCTCCTTGACGGAACTGGTCGAAAAATTGACGGGCCGAACGACGCGCACGGTTTATTGCAATCAGGCCTTTGACCATCGGCCAGATTACAAATACAAATAATATTACTAATAATAAGAGAGAAATCATCATTATGGAGATTGGAGATTATTTTGGTTATGAATAACCGCAAGTGACAGTCTAAATGTCTTTACGGCGCGACATGACTGAAATAAGCATGTAGAGCACGATTGTCCATGCGAGACCTGCAAGACCATAGATTACGACAAATGCGACGGTTGCAAGAATGATGGCGTAGCGGCGGAAGTTTTCGCGGATGTCGAAGTTCTTGAATTTCAGAGAGAACATCTTGATATTAGACACCATCGAGAGGGAAACGAGCACTATCATTATGACCATGGCAGCTGTGCCGGGATAGCCGTATCGGCCTATCCATCCGTAGACTCCGATCCAGAAGATGGCGTTGCCCGGTATGGGCAGACCCTTGAAAGTCGTGGCCTGAGAGTCGTCGATGTTGAATCGCGCCAGTCGTAGCGCACCCATAGCCGGAATAAACAGAGCCATGTAGCAGAGCCAGTCAAATTCGCTATAAATATGCATGAGATTATACATCAGCATAGCCGGCGCAACGCCGAAACTGACGAGGTCGGCGAGCGAGTCGAGTTCTTTGCCTGTGGCTGAATAAGCGTGGAGCAGACGGGCTGATGCTCCGTCACAGAAGTCAAATATCGCAGCCATGCCTATGAAAATGCAGGTCCAGTCTGCTCCGGTCAGCCCCCAAAGC
>CAMWNL010000337.1 GCA_947175585.1 uncultured Bacteroidales bacterium
ACCGACTGGATGAAGGTAGTTGCCGTCTTCGCCTAAGTTCTCTCCATGGTCAGAGATATAGACAACAACAGAATTTGTCCCAGCGAGCTGATCAGTGAGGTTTGCAAGGAAACGATCCGTTTCAAGAATAGTATTGTCGTAAGAGTTAACCATCTGCTCATGGCTCATCGACGCCACATCGTGGCTGTCGGCCTCGGGCATAAAATTATCACCGCGCTCCGGATAATGAGACTTGTACCACCAATGGGAACCAATCGTATGAAGCACCGCCAGACGAGGCGACGCAGTTGTCTCGTGCCACTCTGAAAGGACAGGCAGAATATCGCTATCAAGATATTTTGCATAAGTGTAGACAGACATCACATTGTTGCAATAAAAAAGCGTATCAGCCTCGTGAGCGAAATAAGTGTATGACGGACTCAAATCCTGATTGGCAAACCAAGCTGTAGAGTAACCGGCTTTGTCAAACAACGTAATAAATGACTGACGACAATATGAATCGTCGCGAGACAGCGAGTCGGTGTCGGTCATAATAATCGGAACACTCGCATGAGTAAACCAAGCATCTGAATATACCTGAGAGAACGAGATGAGAGCCGTATCGCGGCTCATTAAAGGCATAGTGTTGCGATGATAGCCGTTTTGCGGAAGGTGGTCTGCGCGCAGAGACTCACCGATAACGAGATATACATCAGGAGAATCTGAACTACATTCGGTAACGACGCGATCATAAGTCGTGCGTATTTCAGCAACCTCAACTCTCGAATCAAGATACTCTTTAACGGAGTAGTAGATTGAAAGCGGCAAACGCGCCTTGACAGCTATTTTGAGTGAAGGCACCGTAAAAAGACACACCGCCAAAACCGATAAAGACGCACCGGCGACAATCAATCTGCCGACTCTCGAGACCGTAACATTTCCCCAACGGACATAGGCCATCGCCGATGCCAAAATCAATGCAGCAACCGCCAACAAAATCAATCGGCCACTTATAAGAGTTGCCCACACAGAAAAACCATTGGCAACAGCAAGGTCCACGACTCCTGCGGTAATGCTTGTTCCTATGCCTATGATGAAGTATGCCGCGACAGCACTGACCGCGAAAAGCAAAGGCCAGACAACAGCAAACACAATGCGATTAAGGCTCAACAAACCAATAACTCCCAACGCGCAAGCCGCGATAGTCAGCCATTTCACCGTCAAAGCGCAAAAACTCCGAAATGAGGAAAACGGCACCATCGAAAACTCAGCCGTAACTATGGTCAGAGCATAAATCGCCGAGACTATAAGCCAAAAGAACAGTAACGATATTTTTCTAACAGGATGTTTCAAAGATTATCAGACCGGATTAAACCAAGCGAGAACCCTGATATATAATTCAAGGTTCTCGCTGTCAATTATAATTTTCTATTAAACTCTCAGCAAACGCCTTCGCCCATCATAGCATCGGCAACCTTCATGAAACCGGCGATATTAGCACCCTTCATGTAGTTGATATAACCGTCGGGCTCTGTGCCATAGTCTACACACTGCTGGTGGATGTCACGCATGATAGTGTGGAGTTTTTCGTCAACCTCTTCAGCGCTCCACTGGAGATGCATGGCGTTCTGGCTCATTTCAAGACCTGAAGTAGCCACACCACCTGCATTGACTGCCTTACCTGGAGCATAGGTCACGCGGCTCTCGATGATGACGTCAATGGCCTCGGGAGTACAGCCCATGTTTGAAACCTCTGCAACGAGCATAACGCCGTTGTCGACAAGCTGACGGGCGTCATTGCCGTCGAGCTCATTCTGAGTGGCGCAAGGCAAAGCAATGTCGACTTTCTGCTCCCAAGGTTTGCGACCGGGATAAAATGTGCAGCCTTTGAATTTATCAGCATAAGGAGCGACAACATCGTTGCCAGAAGCACGGAGCTCAAGCATATAGTCGATTTTTTCGGCATCAAGACCTGCCGGATCATAGATATAGCCGTCGGGACCTGAGATGGTGACAACCTTTGCTCCGAGTTCTGTAGCCTTGAGAGCGGCGCCCCATGCAACGTTACCGAAACCTGAAATAGCGATTGTCTTACCTTTAATGTCCATACCCTTGGTTGCGAGAACGCTCTGCACAAAGTAAAGCGCACCGAAACCAGTTGCTTCAGGACGGATGCGGCTACCACCGAAAGAAAGCCCCTTGCCGGTGAATGTGCCGTCGTGTTTGTTGACAAGGCGCTTGTACATACCGTACATATATCCGACTTCGCGGCCGCCTACACCGATATCGCCGGCTGGAACGTCGCGGTCAGGACCGAGGTTTTTCCAAAGGCCGAGCATGAAAGCCTGGCAGAAACGCATGATTTCACGGTCGCTCTTGCCGCGCGGCGAGAAATCACTGCCGCCCTTGGCACCACCCATCGGAAGTGTGGTAAGGGCATTTTTGAAAGTCTGCTCGAAACCGAGGAACTTGAGGATTGAAAGATTGACTGAAGCATGAAAACGGATACCGCCTTTGTACGGACCGATAGCGTTGTTAAACTGGACACGATAACCGAGATTGTTCTGCACTTCACCTTTATCGTCAATCCAGGTCACGCGGAAAGTCACGATGCGGTCAGGCTCGACCATGCGCTCGATAATCTTATTGCGCTCGAATTCAGGATGCTGATTATATACGTCCTGAACTGAGAGAAGGACTTCCTTCACTGCCTGAAGGTATTCTTTTTCACCCGGATGTTTTGCCTCCAGGTTTGCCATGATATTATTAATATCCATAGTCAAATAGTTTTTAGGTGTCTAAGACAGGTATAGATGTTAAACTTAAAATTTTGGTTTTATTGATACGGCAAAGGTATGCAATTTTTACAATATGCAGTATTAAAAATATTAAAATCTCAATCAGAATCAATCAAGTTTATGAATGACGAGTCCTGACCGCAGTTTAGGCTCAAACCAAGTTGTCTTAGGAGGCATTATATTACCGGAATCGGCAATATTGATCAGCTGCTCCATCGTCACCGGATAAAGCGCTAAGGCCGCCGCCATTTCACCTGAATCGACACGATGCTTCAGCTCTTCGAGTCCGCGGATACCTCCGACAAAATCGACGCGTTTGTCGCTGCGG
>CAMWNL010000338.1 GCA_947175585.1 uncultured Bacteroidales bacterium
GTTATACAACCCAGACTCAGAATGTTGTTAACCTTGACCTCCAGTATAAATTAAAACTCGACTTCATCACTCCGGGCCTTGATTTCCGTATCAAAGGTTCTTACAACTCTGATTATACTCTCCAGAAAGCCCGCACCACAGGCGACGGCATCAATTACAAAGCTACTATCGCAAAAGGCGAATTTGAAGCTGACGGCTCTCCAAAGATTGTTTATGTCCGTCAGGGTGACACATGGCCTCTCGGTTATGAGGAAGCTAAATGGGGTGGCCGTAACTGGTATGCTGAAGCGGCTCTTAACTACAACCGCAGATTCGGAGACCACAATGTCGGTGCTCTCGTCCTCTATAACGAATCTAAGAACTATTATCCCGGCGGTCTCTACAACGCTATCCCCCGTGGTTACGTAGGTATGGTTGCCCGTGCGACTTATGACTACCAGACCAAATATATGATTGACCTTAACATGGGTTACAACGGCTCTGAGAACTTTGCGAAGGGCAAGCGCTTCGGCTTTTTCCCGTCAGCATCTATCGGCTGGATTGCTTCATCTGAAAACTTCTGGGAATCACTTCGCTCGACTATCTCTTATCTTAAGATCCGCGGATCAATCGGTAAGGTAGGTAATGACCAGGGTGTAGGCCGCTTCCTCTATCTGCCGGGTGCATGGGAGTTCTATAACAATTATGGTGGCGCATGGTGGACCAATGACCGCACAGGTAACTTCGGTATCAACAACGGTTCATGGATGCCCGGCGCACGTGAATCAAGCAACGGTAATCCTGACGTAACTTGGGAAACCGCTACAAAACAGAATTATGGTGTTGACATCCGCTTCTTTAAAGATCGTTTGAGTTTCAGCGCGGATATCTTTATGGAAGACCGTAAAAATATCCTCGTGTCTAATCAGACTACTATCGCAGGTATTTCGGCACTTCAACCGAGCTCAGTAAACTTCGGTCGTGTTAAGAACCACGGTTATGAACTCGTGCTCCGTTGGGCTGACCGTATCGGCGATGTAAGCTACTCTATCTCTCCGACATTCGCGTTCGCACGAAACAAAGTCGTAGAAATGGCAGAGGTTAAAAAGGAATTCGACCACATGTATCAGACCGGCCATCCCGTAGGCCAGCCTTTCGGCTATGATTTCTTTGAATTCTATGTTCCCGGTGAGACCGAAGAGCACTACAAGGCTGCTTATGGTGTAGACATGCCTGACCAGCAAATCACTCTCCGTCCCGGCGACAGTGTGTTTGTTGACCTTACAGGTGATGGTAAAGTCGATGCAAACGACGTTCATGCGATCGGTTACAGCGATATACCCGAGTACACCGGTAGCATCATGGCTTCACTCAACTGGAAAGGCTTTGACTTCTCAATGACTTGGGTAGGTGCAACTCACGTTAACCGTCAGCTCAGCTCGTTCTACACTCCGGCATTCGGTACAGGTAACATGTCAATGCTCAACAAGTGGGTCTATGACAACTCCTGGACAGAAGAGAACACAGGTGCAATCCTTCCACGTATTTCTCTTGAAAAGTCAGCTCGCGAACACAACGGCTCACTCTCAGCACCCTGGATGGTTGACGCTTCATATATCCGTCTGAAGAACGTGGAAATCGGTTACTCATTCCGTATTCCCCGAGTGCCCATCAACAGCATCCGTGTTTATGCCAACGGTTATAACCTACTTACTTTCACAAGTTTCAAGGCTAATGACCCCGAAGCTCAGGCCGGATATGGCAGTACTCGCTATCCTATGACCCGTGTCTATAATTTTGGCATCAACGTTAACTTCTAATATTCTTACAATGAATCTAATAAACAAACTTAAAATAAAAACCGTCACCATCCTCGGTGCCGCCGGCATCTTAATGAGTGTAGGTTCTCTCTACTCTTGTGTCGACGATATCAACGTCGGAGACGGATTCCTTGAGAAGCAACCAGGTGTCGATGTAACCATGGATTCAATCTTCGTCAAAGGCGAGAATGCAAAACGCTTCCTCTGGCACATGTATGGATCTATGCACAATGCCTTTACTTATACCGGTGCAGTCTGGTATTCTGCGTCTGATGCGCTTACCGATATTTGTCAGTCATATTGTGGTTGGCATAACCTCGGTAAATATTACGGCGGTGACCTCACTGAAACAGATCAGGATAACGGAGGTTTCGTTAAATTTCCGTTCATTGCCAATGGCGACGGAAACGCCCGTGTCGGCATCTGGCGTACAATCCGCGAAGGTTGGATTTTCGTTGAGAACATCGACCGCGTTCCTGATTTGACTGAGGCTGAGAAGAGCCAACTCCGCGGCGAAGCTTATGTCATCATGGCTTCTCGCTATTTCGACGCATTCCGTAACTTTGGTGGTCTTCCTAAAGTAGACCGATCTTATGCTGCGGCCGATGTCGTTGACGGTCGTCGTCTTAGCGTGATTGAGACTGCCGAATTTATCGATCAGCTTATTCAGAACGCTATTGACGAACCCGGTCTTCCTTTCTATGTGCAGGATCAGGCTACCAACTCAGGCCGACTCACCAAAGGTTCAGCCTACGGTCTACGCGTTAAACTCTGGAACTTCGTGGCATCACCTCTCTTCAACTCTGACAAGCCTTACATGGAATTTACCCGTAACGAGGATAATCAGGATATCCATCAGGTCTGGACCGGTGGTTACAAGTCAGAATTGTGGGATAAGGCTCTTCAGGCTTGTGAAGATTTCTTCAAGGCTAATAGCGCTAACGGCAACTATTTTGCTCTTGTTCAGCCTACAGGCACTTCAGAACAGGACTATTGCAATGCTTATCGCGCCGCATACTGGTTCCGTGGCAACAGCGAGAAAGTAATCGAGGTTCATGCCGGTGCCGGCACTGACGCCTGGAACGGAGACTGGAACGTAGAAGGTATGGATGAATTCGGCATGGCTTTGTTTACCCTCGAATTTATGGAGAAGTTTGGTATGGCTGATGGCCGTAATTTCCCTTACGATAATCTTTTCAATACCGATAATCCTGATAATATCGATATTTTTGCCAACCGTGATCCCCGTCTCTATGAGACAATGGTTGTTTCGCGCAATAATCTTGTCGAGCAGTATCAGGG
>CAMWNL010000339.1 GCA_947175585.1 uncultured Bacteroidales bacterium
AACATTTCTGACCATAGTTTTTACTACGGTTTAGGGGTCATTTACTGCTATGTTGTAAATCGGATAGCTGATTGTAATAAGCACAATCTCGCCAACGGGTTTAATAAATCGTTCCTCAATTCTCTTGAAGAAGTTGCGCACTCTCTTTTAGATTTATCTGTTGAATACAGGAGCACAACATATGCCATGCAATACCTTAAATCATCAAAATGTGCTGATTTTTGCTTTGACGCGATGCGTCCGATGGATATTGTTAAGCCCATACGATTTATTCCAAAAAAACATCAATTATGGAAGTTAGACTATCTTAATGTCTTGGGCTTTGCATTTGAAATGATATACCTAAACACTAAAAGACTTTATTATGAAAAAGAGTCGTTATAACTTTATGATACCATTGCAAGGACAATATGTTCTCTACAATGCAATGACTGAGAACTTGAGTATTTTAGATACTCAGGTGGCTGAACTATATTGTAACAACGATATTGAGACAATACGAGAAAAGCACCCTACATTTTGTGAATATCTCATTGAGAACCGTTTTGTTGTACCACAAGAGACGGATGAATACACGGAGTTATTAGAAAACCTAAAAAAAGAGGATTCCAATCCTTTTATATTTTCTCTTGCCGTCAACCCAACTCTCAATTGCAATATGAGATGCTGGTATTGTTACGAGAATCATTCGGGCAACCTTATAATGAAAGAGACTGTTCTCAATTCTATCAAGCGATTGATTGATAACAGAATATCAATTGAAGGCTTCCGAAATTTTCATCTGGCCTTCTTTGGAGGCGAGCCATTGTTGAACTTTGATACAGTTGCAAAGCCTTTAATTGAGTATCTTAACGAAAAAGTTATTGGCCACGAAATTAAGATTTCAACCAGTTTTGTAACAAATGGATTCTTAATTACACCAGATATTCTTGACTTCCTGAACCGATTCGGTCATGGAACTCACTTCCAAATAACAATTGATGGTAATTGTGAACTTCATGACACCGTACGCAAAACGACCGTCGGTGACTCTTCTTATTGGAGAATTCTTCAAAATGTTGTTAATATATTGAAATATCCTGACATGTCGGTTACCTTACGTTGTAACTTTACCGGAAACAATATCGCTTCATTTCAGGATGTCGCTTCCGATGTTGAGGAGCTACTCACTAATGCAAAGGTCGATAGTTCTCGCTTATCCTTTGACTTTCACCAAGTATGGCAAGATAAGGGAAACGCTACATCTGAAACTGATCTTGACGATATTTTGCCGATAATTAAATCTGTATTTACAGACTTGGGCTTAAATGTTCACGTAAATCGCCATGCAAGCAGATACCGTTGTTATGCAGATAAGCATACGCATGCTCTTGTAAATTATAATGGTGATATTTACAGATGTACAGCACGTGACTTTAAACCCGAGAACAGAGAAGGTCATCTAAATGAAGATGGCACCATAACATGGAATCAACTGTCACAGAAAAGAGATTCAGTATTACATAACAATCAAACGTGCGCCTCATGTAATATTTACCCTCTTTGCTGTGGAGTTTGCTCTCAATCTAAATTAGAGAGCGGAAGAACATTAGGATGCGATTTCAACTATTCTACAACAGACAAACAAGAGTTAGTCAGAGAGAGAATCTGCTGGCTCATTAACAATTCCAAATAACTAATTAACAAATTTTATGAAACTAACAAGACTACTCTCAGAGGATGTAAGGAGTAATTACACTCCTCTCTCAAGGGACTCGGAAGGTCTCTTGGTTGGTGGTTTCGGCTCAATTTCATTGAGCGGGACAGCCGGCACTTTCGCGATAAATAATTGCGTATGTAATGGCACCAACAATTGTTCATGCCCGGAAGTTGACATGATGACTTCTAATCCTACAAACAATTGTAATTGTCCAAAAGACAAAAAGGCTGAGGCAATATATTCTGCAAGCCTCAACAACTGCGAATGCAAACAGAACAACTGTGACTGTTCATCCGGCTCCGGAGCAGGTACAAATTCGAACGACGATCTACTTTTCCCGCTTGCATTCTGATCTCAAAAACATCTGAACGAATCTACCCGGCCTCAAATGTCCGGGTAGATTAAACAAGCATAACATTAATAGCACAGCTTCTTATGATTAAACGGCTCATAACGATAATAGTTACGATTGCATTGTCAACTGCGATGATAAATGGTAAGCAGTATAGGATATTTACTCATATCTTCGACGTTGAAACCGGCGAGCGTCTCTTCGGCAGTACGTTGCAGCTGACGAATATGGCCAATGGGGAGCTGATGGGAAATGCTGTGGATCATAATACGGCAAACGAGTGGAATCCGGATCCGGGATGTCAGCTGAATTTTTTTGTGAATCCGTCAGACTCTATCCCGATGCAACTGACTATCAAGCGGGATGGATATAAGGATAAAGTTTATGAGTTGACTTTTAACAAGGATTTTCCTGACTATATAGATATTGACAACAAAAAAACATGGATAATTCGCAAGGATTGTGAGGAAGATATTGATAAGCTGATAAAGTTACAAGAAGTGACCGTTGTTGCCACCAAAGTGAAGATGGTAATGCATGGCGATACCATCGTCTATGATGCGTCAGCATTCAAGCTTACGGAGGGTTCGATGCTTGATGCTCTTGTTGAGCAACTGCCGGGAGTCAGATTGGATAATAACGGCCGAATGACCATTAATGGGGAGTTTATCAGTTCGTTATTAGTTGACGGTAAGGAGTTTTTTAAAGGGGATTCTAATGTGGCGTTACGTAATTTACCCTCGTATACGGTTAAGAACGTCAACGTCTATCAACGTGATGAACATTTTGAAAGATTTGGCGTATCAGAACATTCGCCGAATGAGCTGCCTTGGGTAATGGACGTCAGGCTTAAGCCGCAGTATCATAAGGGATTTCTCGGGAATGTAGAATTAGGATATGGGACGGATAATCGCTATCTCGGACGCTTCTTTGGGCTCGAATACACCTATCGCGGACGTGTGGCGGCATATGGCGCGATTAATAATATTAACAATGAGACGGCTTTTCAGTGCAGCGGAAGTTGCTGTGGATATAGAT
>CAMWNL010000340.1 GCA_947175585.1 uncultured Bacteroidales bacterium
TAAAATATAATGAAACTGACGTTCCGACATATCATCTTACTCTTTATTCAGGCTCATGTCATCCTGATAAGAAATATGAACTCTATCCGGGCATCTATTCATATAAATATCCTGTAGCCGGCCAGAACAACTCTCGTGTTTCGCTTCACAGCTACGATGTCGAGACCCGTAAGGTCAAAGATATCGAAATGTCTGACAAGACAATCGAATACATTCCCAATATCCACTATGCTCCGACAGGTGTGCTGATTGTTCCGACACTCAACCGCGACCAAAATCGTCTCGAAATATATAGTGTAAATCCGAAATCAACCGTCATCAAGTCGATCTACGTTGAGCAGTCATCTGCGTGGATCACACCCGAGACCTACGAAGACATCCATTACGCCGCCGACCATTTCGTATTGCTGTCAAGCAAAAGCGGCTTCGCTCATCTCTATAAATACAGCTATGCCGGAGCTGACCTGAAGCAGCTCACATCAGGTGATTTTGATGTTACAGCTTATTACGGAACCGACGCGCTCGGCAATATCTATTATCAGGCTGCGTCTCCCTCTCCGCTTGATCGCACGATTCAGCGTCTCGACAAAAAAGGCATAGCTCAGACCATAAGCCCCGACAAAGGCTGGTCATCGGCGTCATTCACTCCGTCGATGGATTTCATGGTGCTTAATCACAGCACATCGACAGATCCGCCGGTCTACACCCTCTGTAACGCTGCCGGCAAAACGCTCCGCACTATCGAAGACAACGCTCCCTACCGCGGTCGATATGACGGACGTGTGCCTGTCAAGGAGTTTTTCACCGTTAACAGTGATGGCGTGGAACTCAACGCCTATATCATCAAGCCTCTCGACTTCTCGACATCCAAGCGTTATCCGGTGATAATGACTCAATATAGCGGTCCTGGTTCACAGAGCGTAGTCAACCGCTGGCAGATGGATTTCGACACTTTCTATGCTATGAAAGGTTATATCGTTGTCTGCGTTGACGGACGTGGCACAGGCGGACGCGGCAAACAGTTCACCGACATCGTCTATAAGAACCTCGGTCATTACGAAACTATCGATCAGATAAATGCAGCCAACTATCTCGCCTCACTGCCCTACGTCGATAAAAACCGTATCGCTATCTGCGGATGGAGCTATGGTGGCTATGAAGCTTTGATGTGTGCCACTGAGTCATCTTCGCCTTTCGCCGCTACAGTCGCTATCGCTCCCGTGACCGACTGGCGTTATTATGACACAGTATACGCCGAGCGATATATGCTGACTCCCCAGCAAAACGACGAGGGTTACTACAAATCTGCACCTATTAATCGAACCACCCGTCTCACCTGTCCGTTATTGCTGATGTATGGCACGGCTGATGATAACGTCCATCCGGCAAACACTCTCGAATTTGTGTCTCGTCTGCAGTCTCAGGGACTGCTGTGCGACATGTTTGTGTTCCCTAACATGAACCACTCTATCAACGGTTGTAACGCCCGTGCTGTTGTCTATGCAAAGATGCTCGACTTTTTTGACCGTAATTTGAAAACTCAGAAATAATGACCCAACACCATAATATATCGACAGCGACCATCCGGGGACTTTGGAATAACTGGGCTATTGCATTTGGCGCGATAGCTCTGGTTACATTCTTTTCCCTATTCATCTCAAAAGTTATCCTTCCTGCTATCATTTTTGTCCTGGCCTATGTAATGATGGCCAAACTCAAATCTGACAGCGGAAACTCAAAGATGGGAGCATGCAACCTCATCGTTTGGGCTACGGCTATCATCTTATTCTGGTCCGGATTGATTATGGTGATTATCAACATTATTCACGCAGAGTGGTTTTTCGGCGGCAGATTTGTAGTCGAGCCGTTCAATCCGCAGCATCCTTATGTTGCGAGCCTGATCATCTTTCCTACTGCCCTCGCTGTGAGCATCTACTTCCTCGCGCGAGGCCACAGTCTTAAGATCTGTCAGAATTGTCACGCTCGCTTCGGATATTATCATCAGTCGAGTTCTGTTGCGACTCTTTATTTCCGCGAAGCTCGCTATCAGTTGCGTCTGATGCTTATGCTCTCACTGCTTCTAAGCATTGTCGACTGGGGATATTACTACTTCTTCTACATCAACGTAAACTTCAACAGCCCCGACAAATTCTATTTTATCATCATGCCGATTGCAGTCTATCTGATTTCGCTTGTCTACATGTCGCTCCGCTACATGTCAATGAGCGACGATCTGGTTGCCCGGTACTCATCTAAAAACATGAAACCGATGATGACCCTCGTCCGTTTTCTTGTCCTGTCCGGTGATAGAATCCTGCTGAGCGAGCAGTCTGACGGTCTTATCGATACTCCGGTTAAGAAAACTATGACTCGCAGAGAGGAGATTTCGCTTGATGAAGCCCGACATGAATTTGCCGATATGTCAGGCACTAAAGATTTTGATCTCAAATTTCTGTATTCTGAGAGTGGATATGTCAACGGCACAAACGTGATTCACTTTGCCGCCTTCCTTCCTGACGCAGCCGAGAGTCATGACCTACGTGTCCGTGGACAATGGAACACCATCGACCAACTTGACCGCCAGCTTAAGGCTCATAAGCTCACTCCGCTGCTGATGAGCGAACTGCATCGCATCTACAATATCACTATGGCCTGGAAAACTTATGACCGCGATGGTCGCAGGCTATATCCGATAAAAAACTATCATCCGACTTTCCGTCTGCGTGATTTCAAAAAATGGGATGTTGACTACACAGACCTCCATTGGCTTGATATCGCTTCCAACAATGAGGATCGCCCGCTATTCAGATTGCGTCGGTTCTGGCGTAAGAATTTCCGTCATTGATTTGAGATGTCCAGGATATTATTCATAACAGGACCCACCGCCTCCGGCAAGACTGCGCGAGCTGTAGCCATAGCCCGACGGCTTGACGGCGAGATTATCAGTGCCGACTCAAGACAAATCTACTGTGGCATGAATCTCGGCACAGGCAAAGATCTCGACGAGTACGGCGACACACCTTATCATCTCATTGATATAGCTCCGGCAGGATATAAAT
>CAMWNL010000341.1 GCA_947175585.1 uncultured Bacteroidales bacterium
GAGTACGCGTCTGGGGGGCGTGAGGTCGCTAGTTCGAGTCTAGTCACCCCGACAAAATGAAGCAAGAGGGAGCAACTGCTAAAGTTGCTCCCTCATTTTTTGTATGACGGGCATGTCATACATCTGGGCGCATAGTAAAAATCGGCGCATAGTAAAATAAAAGAAGAGATAGACATTTGCATCGGTTGTCTATCTCTTCTTAAATTTAAATGGGTATGATTAATCAGAGAGCGATTATCTCGTAGATGTCGGCATTACCGTTTATTGTCAGCTTGCCGGCTTGTTCGGGTACGCTTACGACGGTATAAGGTTTAACAGTCGTTTTGCTGAGCTCCGAGCCGTTTTTGTCTGTTAAGGTTACTTCGGCGTTGGCGGGTGTGCTTGTGCCTGCAAGTATGACATACTGCTTGACATTGGCAGGGATGTCTATCGAAATATAACCGTCGAGTTTTGTCATCGTCAGCGGATTGCTGTCAAATGCAGTCACTACATTACCCGGATCGGATGCAGAAAGAGAGAAGCCGAGATTGTCGGGAGTCGGAGGGTTGATTTCGAAAGTTCGAATTGAAGCCCAGTTACTGCGTTTTGATTCGTCAAGTCTGCGTAAACGCACACTGCGGGCATCAACCGGTTCTCCTGCCCATTGGATGTCGTAAGTGTTGCGCAGGGTATCGGTAAGAGCTTTCCACTCCTTGCCGTCAGTAGAGTATTCGACTACTGCAAGGTCATAGAAGTCTACATCGTCAACAGAGTTGCGTCCCTGACGTATATGCACTTCGCTGACGGGAGTGATTTCCGGCATCAATACACCGATCCAGTCACCGCGGCGCTGACCGTTACCTGAGGTGTAGAATGTTGTGGGGTCTCCGTCAAGCATATTACGGTCGAGTGTGGTAGAAAGATTTTTGTATGTGCCGATGCCATCATAAATCTTGGGATTTTTGCCGGTAAGACGGTTGTAATATTTGATCGCGAGAGCGAGCATGTTCTCGTCATAAAACGGCTGAAGTTTCATTGACCCTGATTTGTGGGCATTGTAGGCGGTTATATCGTCGGCCGACATAATGTTTGAAACATACGCTGTCCAGAAATCTTCAGGTGAAGCGTCTTTGGCATTCATTTCGATGAGATCGATTGTGCGGAGACCTCTTTCGCCAAGTTTACCGAACTCAACCAACCATGGACGAAGCTCTCCGAGAAGCAATTTGTTGGTCATCCCTGATTCAAGCTGTTGCGGAACCTGAGCTATAGCCTGGAACTCATCTTTAAGGGCGGCATAGTTAGCGGGGCTGTATTTCTCGTCGAGAGACGGTATTATTGTTTCCCATGATTCATCGCGTCGATAACCGACCTCTGTGTCTGCAGAGTGTATGGCGAAGCGGCGGTAGGCTTCGTGAGCTTCAGGGGCGAGTTCGCGAAGTCCGCGTTCCCAGTTGTCAATCGGGTTGTAGCCCGGAGTGTTCCACGCATAGTCGGCTACGCCATATAGCGCCAGTTTGGACGCCTCGCCATGTTCCATCGGGTTGCTTACAATCGCGCATATGTCGTCGGCAGTAAGGGTTGTGTCGAGTCCATAGGCCGGTCCCTGTAGCAGATAACGACGAGCATAGTCTGTAACCGGCCAGTTCCACCAGTAGTAGCCGGGGCGTTGGGTGAGGTTGGAGAAAAATTCCTGGCTTTCGCGTGTAAGATCTGAGCACACGACGTCGCCGGTGTTCATTACCTCTACAGACGGGTCGAGCAGTCGTCCCCATGTGGCGAGTGCTCCATTTTCGGTGGGATTGGCCCACATGCGAGAGTAATCAGTCGGGCAGGCTACGAGTGAGCTTACGTCAGGATGCTTCTTGATGAAGTCTTCGTTGAGACGGTTCATTAGTTCGGTCTGGCGTTTGGGATTGGTGCCCTCACCCTCGATATCGTCAAAGAATATTGCGAATGATCTAACGCCAAGATCATACATCATCTTGAACTTGTTGACAAGATTCTGATAGTCCTCATCGTTCCATTTGATATCCTTGCCCGGATGGATCGCCCAGACGAAATCAACATGGTTGCGTCGCGAAGCCTCGGCGAGTTCGCGTATGTTTTGAGCTTCTTTTTCGGGGTAGGGCAGACGCCAGTTCGGAGAGCTGTGATAAGGGTCGTCTTTAGGTGCATAAAAATATGTGTTCATTTTATGACGACCGTAGAAGTCGATAAGCGATAATCTTACTTCATGGCTCCATGGATTACCGTAGAAACCTTCGACCACACCACGCTTCGGAAGGGTAGGGTAGTCGTTGATGGTTAGCTCGGGAAGTGCCTTTTCCATACCCGGATTTTCAAGTAACTGATGGAGAGTCTGGATGCCGTAGAACACACCTCGGGCGTCACGACCGACGATTGACACTCCGTTTTTGTCAATGGTCAGGACATAGGCGCCGGATACATCTTTTACGCCGGCCTTGTCTGCCGTCTTTTTGTCATCTGTGAGAGTCAGAGGCGCTCCCTTGGGATTGATTGGAAGTGTTGAGCAGTCTTCGCTGAATGTTTTAGATGATTTCCCTTTAAGTGAAAAACCGTTTGCGACTGATAGAACACCACTTTTACCAAGCGTGAAATCCTGAGGTATGGGGTTGACTACAAATGGACGGTTGGTGACATAATGTCCCGGAACCGGATTGACGCTCTGTTTCTCTGAGCGCTGCGAACTGAGGTCAAATGAGTTATTCTCCTGACCGGCGGCCGGTAAGGCCGCAAGTGCTGTCGCGACTACTGCTGACAGCAGTTTTGAAGTCTTAGTCATTTAAGGATTTATAGGAGTTTTGTTAGTAAAATAATATTATGAAATTCAGTTAATGTTTTCCTATCTGCAAAGATAAATCAATATTTATGATTTGCAATTGATTTAAGACAAATTTTGAAATTTTTCGATCCCTGTGCCTCACGCCCCGTGAGCTTGTCTGCTTAAAAAGAAAAAACGCTCGAAATCTTTTATTTCGAGCGTTGATTTTGTTTTGGCGGAGAGGACGAGATTCGAACTCGTGGAAAGGATTGCTCCCTTCGTCGGTTTAG
>CAMWNL010000342.1 GCA_947175585.1 uncultured Bacteroidales bacterium
CATCAACACCCAGTGCTTCGCCTTGCGTTCACGATCGTTTGAGTCGTGGAATGTCCAGGGATTAAAACCGTAGAAAAGTTGTAGTGTATTCTTTTTTGCCACTCCAACTTCTATTCCTATATTTGGTGTTGTTGTAGCATCGTATAGAATATTAGTTTTAAGAGCAACCTGAGCCTCCGACCGGACATTACCGACCATACAAAGCAAAATAACGCACAGTGCGTAGCGGAGTTCTTTTTTCAGTGAAACAATCTCGTAAAAGAGGGTCTTCATATACGTTTATTTAATTGATATGCAGAAATATACTTGACGTGGGAGATCATAGCCTACGACATAGATTAGAATTAGTGTTAAACTGATAAGATATTATAAATCATTATAAATAATAACAGCTTGTGTGCCAATTAGCGCTGCAAAGTTATATCTTTTCAGCCGATTAGGCAATAGAAAACACGCTTCCGCCATGTTAAATACGAGTTAATATATCTTAATTACGAAATTAGATAACAATCAGATGTATTTTCTGACTTATCCAAGTCAATCCTAAAAGAAAATCATGCACCGAAAAGTCAAAACAAGGGTTGATAAACAAAAAACAAGCGTCTCCGTTGTCATAAGACTGCAGAGACGCTCGTTTTTTAAGGAGTTATATCAATCTTACAGTATGATTTTCTTAACGATCGTGCCGGTAGAAGTTTTAACTTCAACAATGCCTATACCAGAAAGACCTTCAGGCAGAACCATGCGGGTGCCCGGGCGGAATGAGGCAATAAGTGAGCCTGTCGTTGAGAAAACATCACAAGTCTCGAAATCACCGCTTACAACAAGTGTGCGACTGCCACGTTCGTAGCTGACTGCCGAGAGATCAGATGATGCGACCGAAAGCCCGGTAGTCTCGTCACGGACAAGCACACTCATCGACGGGAGTTCTCTTGCTCCATACATTTCCTGATAGAAGTCAAAAGGCTCAATATCGCTGTAGTACTCAAGTGTACCGAAAGACGCATATTTGTCATAGTAGCAATCAAATGCGACTGAGGCGCGATTGTCTGATTTATGACGTGTGGCAACCAGGAGGTTTTTACCGGTATAAACGAAAGTTGTGTCAAACAACATTGTCACCTGTTCGTCAGTCGGAGACATAGTCACCGTGCCGTCAAACACTTTGGTCATTTCATCTTCAAAGAAAACAGGAGCAAATTCGAAGTCGAGATAATCGGTATTTGCCATCCATACTTCAATATCGCAATCAATCGGCTTAGTTGTGAGGAAGTCGGCAATGAAATAGTTCATGGCTTCCAGTTCGGCGCCTTCTTTCAGACCGATCAGAGACGCAGGATAGATGCTTTGACATGCACTGTAATTATGGTAAACAAAGAAGGGTTCGCGTCCTGACGAGTAATTGGCCTCGGCGATATTTGCCCATGATCCACCGTCGCTAACCATAACTGTCAGCTCGGGAGAAATATTATTAGTGTCATCAGCATCACCGTTAACGACTACCTCGGCATGGAGTGTGACTCTGCCGGAGATTTCAGGTGTCCACTCAATCGTCACAGTCCATGTCTCGCCTGCTGCAATAGGTGTTTCAACCAACTTCTCTGCTAAAATCTTACCTTCAGAGTCTTTAAGACAAACAGTATAATTGTCGATAGTGTTGAATCCGAGATTGCTTATATTGGTCTTGAAGTCAAATACGCTGTTCTGAGTGAGAATCTGAGGACCGTTGAGACTTGTCGATGCAAGCTCGACGTCTGCCACTTCGCGGAGATTGAATTTGTAGAAATGAGCCGGCACGAGATTACTCAACTCAAAGCCAAAGTTATAATCGCCGTCAGAATCAACTGTGAACGGAACAGTGTGAGTAACCCACTCCACGTTGATCAGTTCGTGATCGTAAGATACAAGTTCGCGAGTCATACCTTCAGGAGTTGCACTCTCACCCATCCAGAGACTTGTGTTGGCTAAGAACATGTGACCATAGAGACGCAAATCATAAGACACGATATATTTCTTACCGGCTTTAAGTGTAAATGTTGGTGAAATAATCCAGTCACTGGTTTCTTTATCTACATCCATATCTTCTTCAGGGAAGAAATAGAAGAATGGATCAGATGTTCCGCCCCAGAGGTCGCGGTAAACATACCAGCTGTTTTGATCACCGTCAACGTTGTAGACCGACCACATGCCGGCGTCTTCTTGATCAAGCGTCATCGAGTAAGGAGGCTCTATTGCCGGACCGCTTACGACGATGTTACTTACAGCTTCCGGACCGACTTCCGAACCATTTACAGCCTTCACTCCATAATAGTATCCGGCCTGTTTTACGATATCGGTGTCTACCAGACTAAGCTCGGATGTATTTTCAACTATTACTTTATTGTCAGGATAACGTACGACTGTGTAATGCACATCTGTAAGATCTACCCAACCTCCTTCAGCACCTGCCGAGGGAGCAGACCAGCTAACCGTGATGTCAAAACTGTCTGACTTACGTGCGGCCTTCACATCGGCCGGAGCTCCGGGCACATCAGTGCCGACAAACACCGGCTCGGCATAGACGGGAGCACCTTCATTACCGTCAATAGAAGCGGTTACTGTATAAGTATAGAGCGCTGATTTCACATTTGTGTCAGTCCAGGTCATTTCTTCTCCGGGAGCGCCAGTGAGTTCGCTTGCTATAACTTCGTCGTTGCGCTTAATTATAATAGTAAGATCACCGTTAAGGTCACTACCGTTAAGTGCTTTTACAGGGTTTGTCCAAGAGAGGACAGCTTCACCGAGACCATTATCTGCCGGCGCTACCACCAGATTCTCGACTACGCGTGGAGCTTTGGGGTTAATGGGATCATCATCCACATAAAATCCTATCAGCTCGATATTGTCTCCTACCGGACCAACTTCGCCTGACTCGATATCCCACCAGTCATTTACGCCAAACCACAAAAGTTCAGACTTGCCATCCTCTCCTCTCTGAGTATAAGAAGGCCAGTAGAAATGTCCGCTGCCGAAATCATAAGCCATAGACTGCAGAC
>CAMWNL010000343.1 GCA_947175585.1 uncultured Bacteroidales bacterium
ACCGTTTCTACGGATTCAAGGGTGAGGCACAGTACCTTCACGGCCACACAGGAATCATGACCATCGAAGTGGAAGATACCGTAAATGAAGGTGTAAACATGGTCTTCCCATGCAATGAGATAAGAAAAACTGCCTGGGCAGTACTTCAGAACTTTGATCATGCCTTAGTCTTGCGCGAAGACGACCCACTGCTCCCTGCTATTCTCGGCGTATACGAAAAGCAAGGCATCCTCCACGGCCATCCTCAGAACACCATGAAAGGTGAAGCTTTTAAGACCGAACTTGCGACCGCATATCCCGATGCGAGACTTGTCGTGACAAAAGAGACTATGACTGTCGAGGGAATGATAAAAATTGTCTATGACTTACTTAAAGACAAGCTTAATATTGCAAAAATAAAATTTACCAGTGGTGTTAATGCCGCTGAAATGGATTTTAAGACTCATAATGATATTGACCGCTGTCCCCTGTGTGGGATTGCCCTAAACGAGGATGGTGTATGTCCGAAATGCGGTTATCGCAAACCGAAAGCATAACAACGCATACCGTTTCAGGATTATTCAATGCCGGACTAATCTATTTTTTAGAGGTCCGGCTTCTTTTTTTGCCAATATTTTGACTAATACTCTGCTAAGATACTGTCATAAAGCATTTTTAACAAAAATAACACGCGAAAACACCTTATATCTCATAAATAATCATTAATTTTACAAACTCAATAAACCATATTGAAAACCACATGATAATAAAAAGATTATTTTTCGTTTCTTTCCTTTGCGCTATAATGGGATTAAAGGCTCTTGGCGCAGATGAAAAATGGTGTATTATTGGCGACGGTAAGGTTCTTATGCCGGTTTCATCCGTTGTATGCCTTATTGGCTCAGATGCAACAGGACTCATAACTGTCATAGGAAATGAAACGCAAGTACCTGATATCAATGAAGTAAAATTTGCTCCTGACCCTACAGGGGGCATAAGCTCTCCAATTGTGGCTACTGATTCAGCTATCCTAATCGACAATATCCTCAGAATAAATTGCGCAACGCCGGGCGCTCGGGTTCAAATACATAATGTAGACGCTCACCTGGTATTCTCTGAAACACTTAAATCCGAGAATATTGAAATAGACATGAGCAATTATGCCTCAGGGATTTATTTTGTCTCCATAGGAGATAGTTCCACTTTTAAATTATTAAAGCGATAATACTATGTCAAACATTAAAAATTATATCACATCACTGATTTTAATGACAATCGGGTGCATAAGCATTTCGGCACAGTTTACAGTTGTCACCGACGACGGATCATCTGTTAAAGTTGAGGATGGCTCGATTAATCCATCTGCTACCGCTAAATCAGGCTATATGTTCGGCGGCATTGATTTAGCTACAATTGAATCGATAACGTTTAATGCCTTACCTCAGGATGACCGTGAAATATTCGAAATACCTGATGCCGCTACACTTGTCAGGCCAATAGCCATCCTGGATGTCACCGGTCCTAATAAAGAGTCAGAAAATCAGACCCGTAACATTGCCTCTGCCGAATACATGCTCGAAATAGCCGGTTTTCCGTTTTTTACCACAACATCGTGTACTGACGCAGTTGATCACGCGTCGATGATTATTATAAGCTCACCGATATTATCGGGAAGTAAGGCGACATTTACAAGTGACGAAATCAAGACTCTCATCGATTATGTAAAGGAAGGAGGCATCATTTTTGCACCTGCTATTGAAGGCAAGCTAAATGATGGCCTTTCTGAACTTTTTGGTATAAGTGAACACTCATCGACATCAAAAAATCACACAACTTACACGTGGGTAGATCTTACGCGTCCGGAAATGATTTATTTCGACGAGCCGGAAGAGACAACCGTGTGTATCGGAGAAATTTCTACTGTTAGCGCGACCGTCAGTACGGCTACTCCCCTCGCCTACTTCGATAATGATCCCGATGCAATAGCAATTACCTGCAATGAGCTGGGACAAGGAGCTGCATATATGTGCGGATTCAGATGGCGAGATGTCATTGAGCGTCTCCATCTTAATAAGGGTTTAGGTCTTTCCGGACGTAGCCAGACCTTCAGTCCTTACAGCGATATTACTGCGTTTTTGATTCGCGCGGCGTTTACTGTGCGAAATCCTCTTTGCGCATGGAAGTTTACCGTCCCTGGAGGACACCGGTCTGTACTTATACCAACTCATGACTGCGATTCTCGTACAGCTTATGACGAAATGCACTGGATGGCTGACTATGAAACCTCTATGGGTCTGAACGGCCATTACTTTATGACTGTTCACTATTTCCGCCAACCTCAGTACTTGGCTCAATTTTATTGCGATGAGACAAAACCTGCAGTTCGGAAACTTCTTGAAGCAGGTCACACCGTAGGCAGTCACTCAGTGTGCCATTATCCGGATTTCAGTATCACTGAACGATTTCCGATGACCCCATTCACCGCCGAAGAATATGCCGAATATGCCACCCGAGATGTCGAATCCGGCATATCTACTGGCTCAACTCTGGCAGAATTTCAGATTTCAAAAGAATTATTGGAAAAAGACTTCAATTTTACTGTTCGCTCATTTCGCTCCGGCCATCTTTGTGTAAATAAAAACTTTCCACTGGCACATACAACCTGCGGTTATCAGTTCAGTTCGTGCTACACAGCTCCCTCTCTACACTGCCAGTTTCCTATACCTCAAAGGATGAATAATGATTGGAGTGGAGAAAAAAACGGAGTCCTGCAGATTCCTCTTCATTTCTCCGACGTGTATTCTGGTGATGATAAAATGGATGAGGATAACTGGCAGGAAAAACCGGCGCTGTGGTTCGAAATTTTCAATAAGCTAAAGAATAATTACGCATCCTCAGTTGTCCTTATCCACCCTAACCGTGAATGGAAGATGGAGGCTGAAAAAATGTTGGTCGAAATGATGGATCTACGCGAATGTGGTCTATACAATTTCGAGGAATACGGTGATTTTTGGAATGCTCGTCGTGATTTCAATTTCGATACCTACTAT
>CAMWNL010000344.1 GCA_947175585.1 uncultured Bacteroidales bacterium
TTTCAATACTCCGCTATCGCCTGACAACCGTTTCGGACAGGCTCTTGAGATGTTGAGGCTCGCGCCGTCATCGACCAACTCACAGCCTTGGCGAGCCTTGGTGAGTGGCGACACGGTTCACTTCTATTATGTGCCTAAGAGTCAGGCGTCGGTGCTCGACTGTGGCATAGGCCTCTGTCATTTCTATGAGACAGAGCGCTTCAACAGCCATAACGGGACATTTCAGAAAGACACCGATGCTCCGATTCCTCCAAAAAACTGGAAATATCTTATTACCTACGTCTGATAGGCCGAATTGTATTACTGCTCCCTCATTGGCCATACGGGATAAGCATAATAATCATATTGCTGACTAGGATAGGAGCTATTTCCTGAGAACCCTAATGGCCTTGACTGAGAGCCGTTAGAGATTGTGAATAAATCGCATGTTGACATACTGACATCAGATGTACTATTGGGATAGATTTGCACGTTCGTTACATTGAATGTATATATTACGCCATTAGAGGGTAGCAACAAGGTGTTATCAGGATCCTTTGTAAATGGATCACAATAGATCTCAAATCCACTTGAGTAAATATCGGTACTTGCAAGCGTAGTGGATTTATTCAGGGAATTATTATCGCTTAAACCTGAAAACGTTTTACCTGCAGGGATTGAATACCCCACCGGGCATGGGTCGTAAATGGTTTTAACCACGGGATTGTCTGTGATGCCTGATGCAGCCGTGGATGTTATAGTATTCTTTGTCCAGTTCCAGATATTAATCGAATTTGGAAAGCTTCCGGTAGCCGCGTGCAGTACATCAGGATTACAGATGAACCAGCCGATCTTTTGTAATTTATCACTTATTTTACTTAAATCATCAGATACATTATATGTGGGTTTTGTAGTGCTTTTATGGCTGTCAACCCACGGCATGAAAGGTGTCGGCCTGCCAAATTGCCATCTCGGAGAGTATCCATATAGGATTTTCCTTGCCTTTTGTCGGAAGTAAAGTTCGTAGCGCCGCTTGGTTCCCTTGATCTCAAAAACTACTCTGAAAATACTTGTGTCAGAACCTTCGCCTTTGTCGACCCATCCAAGATAGCAGGGCATAATATCATAGCTTTTTTTATCTTTATTGACTATTGTTTTATAGTTGTTGCTTATATTCTGATGTGTGACCCAGATATGCCAGCTCCACAGAGGGACATCGTTATAAGTTACCGAGATTACGGCGTTGCCTTGACAAATTGTCGATTGATTGACGTCAAACACCAATGAGCGCCGGTCATCCGACAGTCTTACGTTTGACACAAGATCAGGCGCGTCTTGCCACAGGATTTTAATCCCGTTTATATAGTCAGGCGCGCTGACTCCGCTCGGCGTGAGGTCGCATATATATGGAGTAGTGACGTTTATGACCTCATAGGATGTGGCCGTAAGTTTTCTGGCGGCTACTGCATAGGGATAAATCATTTTCGCGGTATTGGAAGTGCTTGAATTCTTAACGCTTTGTTCATTGAAAACTCCGTTCTTGATTGCATTCCCGTAGACAAGGGGTAATGAGTAAACACCCGGAGCATTTATTACGTAGCAGTTGGCGGTATTTTCGACTGTCTCCTCGCCCGAAGAGTTTGCTAAATTATAGGGCTTTGTAACAGAGCCTTTTACATTCGCTTCCTTGAGGATTGCTGTGTAATTTGAGTTCAACTCTCCACTTGCCGGAGATTTCGGTTCTATACGATAGGCTGCTGTCTCTTCAGTGGATTGGGAGCTGTATTTTTGGAAATAGGATATGAATGTATCTGCTTGTCTTACGGGAATGTCGTATTGATTTGTCGACGGATTGTATTTGTAGTAGGTCTTCACCCAGTCATCCGTTTCTGTTAGAGCTATATTTTTGTCAGGCGCGCCGGTGGTGATTATTTTAGTCAGGAACCTAGCCTTATAAGTCTTTATGACAGTGCTCTCAACTATATCGAAATCAATATAACGGGGTTTTTCTCCCGATCCTTCAAGAGGTATATCTTGACCGTCCCACTGCATTATATATTCACACCTGTAAGATTGCGGTGAGATATATAGGTTATATCTTTTACCGCCTTCGAATTTACCTTTCAGTGGTGCGGTAAATACACGTTCAACTCCCTCGTATTTATCGGTATAGACAATCTCGAGGGCGGAGTTGTCCTGCATCTGCTGCGGCAGGATGGTGAAGGCCGACAGATAGTCAGTGATCTCTTCTCCATCCATTCCTGTAACAGCCTTGTTTAATGTCTGAGTGTAGGTGATGTTGTCTCTTAGATTAGTCCAGGATCCGGTTTTGAAATCGTATGTGCCGGTAGTGTAGAAATTTTTCAGGCTAATGCTTTTAATTGTTCCCGGTACGAGCCCGTCAGCTTCCATGAGGTAAATGGAGGCAGTAACGTGGTTAAGATTCAGCTGCACAGGTTTCTTATCGTTGCCCGGAATTTCGTCGGTGAAATAAGTCAGGAGTGACCTCTGCTCGGCCACGTCCTGCGGCACAGTGAAGTCGAGTGTCGGATAGCCGGGAGTGTCGGGAGATGACAGTGTCCCCGCTCCGTAAGGTGAGACCCCGAAGAATCTCAACCCGAATGCCGCCCCGGGCCACATATAGGTCTCATTGTGCTGCCATCCGTTGTCAACATGGCTGAGTTTCATATTACTGATGAAGTCAGGCGTCTGGGATCCGTCCCATTCGCCGGCTTTATACCTGAAGGCCGAGACCGATATATTGGTAAAGAAGTAGCCGGGCCTCAGTATCGTGCGTGACCGTGGGCTATCCTCCATTTCGCGCTCCTCGATGATGAGGAACAGCGAGTCGCTCCCGTTGAGGCCTTCAAAGGCGCAGACTTGCCCGACGGTTTCAGCCGGGGAGCCGGCCGAACGAGAACCGGCGCTGTCAGTGTCGGCCCATCCGTTTACGACAGAGAAGCTTATGTAATCAGATTCCGTGCCGGTGACTACGGTGCCGGGTTCATCGGTGCAGGAATAAAGCGATATGATTGCGGCT
>CAMWNL010000345.1 GCA_947175585.1 uncultured Bacteroidales bacterium
GTTGAAGGAGAGCTGATAAGAGGGAGCAGCAAGGCAAGTTCTTTAGACATTGCCGCGATTATAGCGATTTTCATAACTTTTCAAATTGTATTATAGTGCAAAGTTACGAAAAAGCGTTTAGAAATAATCAATGCAAGGTAAGGCTTATTCCCTTTTCCGGAGTGCGGTCACGAGGCGGATCGTTACTTTATAAGGAGTTGCGTTTGAACTGCGCGGAGCAGGCGACAGATAATAGTAGAATACCTTTTGACGATCCCATGACTTTATATCGAACCGGCGTGTCTGTCCCGGAGTCATTTGTGTGTCGAGTGTAATGCGTCGGGTGTCGAGCTGCCGGCCTGTCATGTCAAGATAGATGAGTTCAATATCGAGTCTCGTTATCAGGCTATCTGTTTTATTAGTGGCAAAAAATGATTCCTGGCTTGAAGATAGAGTTTTTTCGTAACCTGCAAAGGCGACCGCGGCTGAGTCAGCAGAAGTGGCGATGGTATCAAATAGATGAGTGTAGTCATGACCTGTGACAGCTGCAGGCGATGGGCGCAGATTTTTTCGAGTGGTCCGTTGGCCTGTAGCTGAGAGTCCGCCAGATAGAATGGAAATTATGACAATGAGGAGAGAAAACCGGAGACGTATCATAGTAGCACAGGCTTGTCGGATGTAGTGGACGGATAAATTTTTACGGCGCCATCAACGGTTGACGGTCTTGTGTCGATATCAGAAACCGACACTCTGAACAGATAGGGGAGAAGCCGGCCGAGAGAAATTTTCTTACCCTGTTTGTAAGATTTAAAAGACAGGTACCCGTAACGGTCAAGTGTGAAAATGTAGCGTTGACGCTTTTTCAGCATGGTCTGTGATGAGGCGAGTTCTGCGTCATAGACTCCTGGTTGACCGGTGGTAACGGCCGAGCCGATTTTTTTGCCGGGAATTACCGACAGATCGGGAGAATCAAGAAGATATATTTCAAAACGTGCGGTCGACGCTTTTTCGGGGAGGATTGCAATCAAGGCTCCGTCACCACCGATTCTCCACATTCCGCATATCGGGTTGGCTCCCCGGCTGTCAATGATGTCGCAGGCTTCCTGTCTTGTCAGAGCCAAAACTGATGTGCCCGGCAGTGAAATGACTGCCAGGCACACGATTGCTATGATAAATACTGTCCTCCTGATAGTCATAATCAGATAGAACTGAACTTATATGCGAAACCGATAGAAAGTATCTCTTTAAGCTGTAATTTCTTCCATTTAGTACCTTCAGCGCTTACACCGCGAGTATCGTAACGGAGATGAGCGTAAATCTGAGTTGTCAGGAATTTGTTGATTTCAAACTGAAGAGTGTTTTCCCAGTCAGCCTGTGCGTGAGAATAATCAGAGAACGCAAACAATCTCGATCTGAGAGATATGTTACGGGCCATCTGCCAAAATAATTTCAACTCTGCCGATGAACCGTATTTGCTTACGGTTTTATCCCCGGGCTTGATTCCATAAGCGGTTTCATCAAGTTTGGGATTGGTGCAAATCTTCAGGTTGTAAGAAATCGGGGCGATTGAAGCGTCAAACGTGAACGTTTTAGGCTGGTTGGTGTAGTTATAGGTCATACCGACACCGGCGGTGAGTTCGCCTGGCGAGAGGAAGGCCGAACGGAGGTTACGGGTGTTGCTTGTATAAGAGTTTAAAACCTGAGTCTTGAACTGGCCGGTGAAAGAGTAGTACCAGTGGTTGGCCGCTTTGATACCGAAAGTGGCGTTGAGCTGCAAGAGGTCGTCAGAGATACTATAATTACGGATAGTGTCGTCGGGTGCGCTATTGATGCCTAATTTATATTGGGCTGTGAAGTCAAAGAGTAGGTCAGGATGATACTCGGTGTTGAGTTTGACGTTGTAGTATAGCTGACCGAGCATGTTGACGTTGTTGTTGCCGCCCTGATACCAGTTGGGCGAAACGTAGGCCTGCGAGAACTGGAGCGAAGCGTTGAATGTACGTATCCAGTGGCGCTTCTTGACTTCCTCGGCTACGAGAGTGGTCTGGTTATTTTTGATGTCGGGAATCTCACGTATTTCAATAGTGTGGTCAACGGGATTGAGCACAGTCTCGTAATATTTGGGAGCCGTGAGCATGGTCGCCCGGTTGTATTTCACCAGCTCAGGATTATTGAAGAGCACATATTTATTCAGCTGTTTCATTGACTCTTCAGAAAGTTCCTGTTCTTCAAGCCATCGCATCCATGGACGGTCGGAGTAGACGGGCTTGTCAAGTTTGATTGAATCTACAAACTCATAATGGTCATATATAATAGGACGGAAAAAGTATGACGGCAGCGGCGGCACATAAATCAAAGTATCAAGCGCCATGCCGACCAATTCGTAATCGGGTATATCAGCCCAGCGGCGTCCGTCAGGCGCAATGCTGTCAGATTCATAAATCCGTTCATCATCATCAAAAAACGCAGACAATGTAGTTACCTCATCATTAGAATACTGCAGATTGGTCGGCAAATCTTGAGCTTTAGCCGATAGTGGCGATAAAAGGCTCAAGCCGAGAAAAAGTGCGGCAAATTTTTGTAAATTCATGAATAAAAGTTGAAACGGGTTGAGAGATAGAGATTGATTATCGAGGTTTATGACCTGTGTAGATAGTGCATACACCGAATGTCAGGCGCTTGAATTTAGTGTCGGTGAAGCCTGCGTCTCGCATAAGCCGTAGCATATCATCGCCCTGGGGGACAGCAGCGATGCTCTCGGGCAGGTAGCTGTATGCGCGAGAGTCTTTCGAAACCATCCGTCCGACCGTAGGGATAATAAATTTCGTGTAGAGCTTATAGAACGGTTTGATTATCGGATTGACCGGTGTCGACAACTCGACAACGCAAAGCAATCCGCCGGGTTTTAGGACTCTGAACATCTCAGCATATCCGCGGTCGAGATGTTCGAAGTTACGCACTCCGTAGGCTACGGTTATCACGACGGTCGACGAGTCTACAAAAGGCATGTCGAGACAATCGGCCGTGAG
>CAMWNL010000346.1 GCA_947175585.1 uncultured Bacteroidales bacterium
ACCATAGGGTATATCGTGTAGACACCGATATCCATGATTGCTCCGTTTGACAACTGGGGATTGAAAGCATTGGGAAGCTCGCCGGCTTTGAATCTGTCATAACGCGATGAGTATTGGCAATATGAAGCTACATAGCGGCGGATTGTGCCGATACGAGGCAGATTTTCCATCACTGAGCGGAAATGAGGAGTCATGGTCGGTTTCATAGCTTCCATAAGCGTCACGCCGTAGCGCTCTGATGTCTCAATCATCTCACGCGCTTCGCGAGCGTTAGATGCCATAGGTTTCTCGCATAACACATGCTTGCCGTGACTCATACAGATGATGCTTTGACTTGCGTGCATGAAATTTGGCGACGCTATATAGACTGCATCAATGACATCGGAAGCAGCCATTTCCTCTACGGATGTAAACACATGAGGTATAGCGTGTCTGGCTGCAAACTCTTCACCTCGGTCGCGGCTGCGAGAACACACTGCCGCCAATTCAAAACGCTCATCTTCGCGAGCACCCTCAATGACCCAATCAGTTATGAAATTTGTACCGATAACGCCAAATCTTACTTTTTTCATTATACTAAAACCGTAATATTATTTAGACAGAGTAAAGTTAGTGCCATTCATAATAATACACAAATTTTACGGCCATATTTGAGTCGAAATTTTTCGTTAAAAAAACTCGTTTTGGAGTTTACGGCTAAGTTTTGTATCTTTGCTAAGATTATTCAGATACTAAAGTAGATACAGTATGAAAACGATAAACTTTGCCGAACAGAATTCTCTGGTGAGCCAATATCTTATGGAGTTGCGTAATGTCGATATCCAGCATGATCCGCTACGTTTCCGTCGAAATCTCGAACGCATTGGCGAAATAATGGCCTATGAAATCAGCAAGACTCTTGATTACAAAACGATAGAAGTTACCACGCCGCTTGCAAAATGTGACTGTCCGGTGATGGATGACAAAGTTGTGCTTGCTACGATTTTTCGTGCCGGTATACCGTTTCATCAGGGTTTCCTACAATATTTTGATCGAGCTGAAAACGCATTTGTGTCAGCCTACCGCAAATATAAGGAAAAAGAAAATTTTGATGTCTGTATCGAATATCTTGCCTCACCCCGTCTCGAAGGCAAGACTCTCGTGCTCTGTGATCCGATGCTCGCGACCGGTGCCTCGATGGAATTGAGCTACCGCGCGCTACTCACAAAAGGTCAACCGGCCAAACTCCACGTTGCATCTGTCATCGCCTCTCGCAAGGCTGTCGATTATCTCGAAAGTGTGCTTCCTGCCGACACGACTCTCTGGGTTGGCGTTATTGACGATGAAATAAATGCCCACAGTTATATTGTGCCGGGTTTGGGCGATGCGGGTGATCTCGCTTACGGTGTTAAAGAATAAGCCTCAGCCTCCCGACCGCTATGGCTGGTGTTAAGAGTCTGGCCAAGGATACAGCCGTCTATGGCCTCAGTTCTATAGTAGGACGCTTTCTTAATTGGTGTCTTGTTCCGTTATATACTTCTCTGTTCCTGCCTGATGAGTATGGCGTCGTAACGTTTGTTTACACAGTCGTCGCGTTGGCACTGATTATACTGACCTATGGCATGGAGACGGGATTTTTCCGTTTCGCCAATCATGACCGATGGAAAGACCCTATGGAGGTCTATTCAACCGCCTTGATCTCTCTTGCTGTAAGTTCTTCGGCCTTTGTTGTCGGAGTATGCGCTTTTGCAGAGCCGATAAGCAATGTGATGGAGTGTGGCGGTCATAGCTCTTATGTCGTCATTATGGCTGTCTGTGTGGCTATTGATGCCTTTTTGGCATTGCCATATAGCTATTTGCGCTATTGCAAAAGACCGATTAGATTTGCTGTCATACGTCTTATCAATATAGGTGTAAATATCGGTCTTAATCTGTTTTTCTTATTGTTGTGTCCCTGGCTGATGAATCATAGCCCGGCTACGGTTTCCTGGTTCTATATCCCTGATTTCGGCATAGGATATATATTCCTGTCAAATCTTATTGCTTCGGCGGTCAACTTTGTAATGATGATGCCTGAATTAAGGGGATTTAAGTGGAGATTTAACCGTGAACTCTGGCGTGAGATGCTGCGCTATTCGGCGCCGTTGCTTGTGCTGGGTCTGGCAGGTATAATGAACCAGACGGTTGACAAGCTGCTCTATCCCTCGCTCGCTCCTGATAAAGCCGATGCTATGTCGGGTCTCGGTATCTATGGCGCCAACTATAAGATTGCGATAGTGATGGTGATGTTTATCCAGGCATTTCGTTTTGCTTACGAACCGTTTATATTTGCACAGGCTCGCGAAAAAGGAGACAGCAAAAATCAAGCCTATGCCGATGCGATGAAATATTTCATCATCTTCGGTCTGCTGATTTTTATGGGAGTGATGTTTTATCTCGACATATTGAAGTATTTCATTTCGCCCGATTATTTCAGTGGCCTCAAAGTCGTGCCTTTAATAATGCTTGCCGAGTTGTTTTTCGGGATATTCTTCAATCTGTCACTCTGGTATAAGCTGACAGACAAGACTGTGTGGGGTATGTGGTTCTCGCTCTTCGGGCTCGCCATAACTGTCGTGCTCAACATTGTATTGGTTCCGCATTATGATTATATGGGTTGTGCTGTCGCCGCGTTGTGTAGCTATGGAGCGATGATGCTCGTAAGCTATTTCATAGGCCGTTCTCAGTATCCGATCTCATATCCGTTACGTCGCATTGGCGCATATTTCTTATTGGCCGCAGTGATTTACGGTCTGGGTATGTACGTGTTGCCGCTTAGCGGTATAGCGGCCTATGCTGTGCGAGCTATATTGCTGATTGTATTTCTGGCTGTGGTGGCTCACACCGAGAAGTTGTCACTATCATCATTATTGAGACGATGAAAGTCACTATAGTCAATCATAGCGATATAGTCGGAGGCGCATCCATGGTGTCGCTCCGGCTGCTTCATGCTCTTCGGGCGGAAGGTATAGACGCGCGTATGAT
>CAMWNL010000347.1 GCA_947175585.1 uncultured Bacteroidales bacterium
TCTCCGATGCCTGTTACACTTAAATGTGTGTGTCTGAACCCAAGGATTGTAGAATCAGAATATTGTTAACCTGAACACCAGTCCCAACCTTTAATCTTTTGAGACGGGCCTAACTGAACCATGCCGAAAGGCACGTTGGCTCCCAAAAATACATGACCGTGATCACCAGTGCCGATAAATGGATTGACAAGGTCTGTGTAACGGGTATCAGACGTTTGCAGATTACGTGAGGCGCAAGAAAGCAGTAATACAGCTATAAGTCCACCCAAAAATATGGTAAGGTTATTCTTCTTCATTTGATTTCGAATCAAGTTCTGACAAAGCGAAAGCATAAGCACCGACAGAGACAGCTTTGCTGGCTCCGATTTCAGAGAACATCACTCCTATGCGTTTCATCGGGTCATAAACAACGGGTATATCGGTTCCGGGAATATATATTGTCTGGCGGTCACCGGCCGAGAACTTCTCAAATTCTTCCTGATCCTCAAGATAGAAGACTTCGGGTTGGACACATTTTACTTTTGCGCCGTCCAGAGTGCTGACCGAGTCGCGCAATTCTCTCATAATAGCGTCAATCATCAGGTGTCGTGCTCCTGTCAAACCGCCCCCTATAACAATAATACCATCGATAAGACTTGCGGCCAGAGCCATTGCGTGGCCGGCAGTTTCGCCCATCTCCTCGAATGCCCGTTTTGCGGCCTCGGCATTACCTTCACGCTTGCCCTCGGCAATCTCACAGATATCTTTAGGTGTTAGTTCCGCTCGGTCGTCTCCGCTAAGTTCACGGTAAACTCGCTTAATGGCGCGAATTGAGACACCCTCTTCGACCATGACGCCATGTTTTGTTTTATGCGGCAGACAGAATGTCTCTACACACGAATTGTCTCCGCGGTTAAGTTTGCCGTCAACGACAATGCCTACACCAAAACCTGTGCCGAACGTGTAGCCGATCAGGTTATGAAATTGTTTTGCGCAGCCACTGGCTTTCAGACGATGGTTGATCGACGGAAGGGCGCCACACAGAGCCTCTCCGTAAGCGAAAAGATCTCCATCATTATTAATATAGACCGGAATTCCGAATTCTCGTTCAAGATATGGGCCTAATGCGACTCCGTCGCGGAATGAGGGAAGATTCGGCAGATAGCCTCCGATTATGCCATTGGGATAATCGGCCGGACCGGGAAATGCAAAACTTATAGCTACTGGTTTTTCGTCGAGTGACTCAATCACTTCTCTGAAACCTTTGACAATAGTAGCGAGACACAGATTTAAATCATGTGCGTTTGAAGGATAAGATATGGGCGTTGTGATAAACTCACATCCTCGCATTGCACCGAATACCAGATTTGTTCCGCCGGCATCGAGTGTAACAACTATTCGTTGGTCTGTTCTATACATGGTAATTTTGGTTGATCGTTATTATTGGTTATTAAATTTTGGTGCGTAAAGATACAAAAAAATCATTTTTGTGCCAAAAAACGCTGAATGTAACTGTTAAAAAAATTGAGAATATTTTTACCTGAGAGTTCGGAAAAGCTCCGGACATCGTTTTTTGAAATAATGTTTCTGTGATTTGTAATAAGTTGAATATTAATTTGTTGATAAATTTTAAACCTTGTGTGACGAATTTTCAACCTTTTTATATAGGTGAAAAAGAGCGTTTGTAGGCCTTTTACGGGGTTTAAACCTTAAATGATATTTTTTAGACCTTGAAGCGATGGTTTGCTGATAATTTTGCTGCTGTAAAGATAAATTATCATTATTAAATTTATGCTCATGGAAAAAGCAAGTAAATTACGACTCCTTTTATTGGCGCTGATTATGACACTGGCGCTGCCGGGAGTGACCTTCGCACAAGATTTGAAAGTGCAAGGCTGTGTTACAGACGAGCAGAACGAACCGCTTGTCGGTGTTTCCGTGCAGACTAAAGATAAGTCTAAAGGCACGGTCACAGACATTGACGGTAACTATGTTTTGTCTGGTGTTCCTCGGGGGTCGACCCTCGTCTTCTCTTATGTAGGCTGCGCGCCTAAAGAAGTTACTGTGACATCTAACACTATTAATGTAGTGATGGGTGAGAACAAAGAAATGCTCGAAGAAATGGTCGTAATCGGCTATGGTCAGCAGCGAAAAGTTACTCTCACGGGTTCTGTTTCAAATGTTGGTGGTAAAGAGCTTCTAAAGTCCCCGGCTGCATCACTCGGAAACGCACTTTCCGGTAAACTTCCAGGTCTGCAGTCTGTGCAGTATACCGGTGCTCCCGGTGCCGACGACCCTGTCATCCGCATCCGCGGTGTCGGTTCTTTCAACAGTGCCGAACCTCTTGTGCTTGTCGACGGTGTTGAGCGCGAATTCAGCCAGATTGACCCAAATGAAGTTCAGGATATTTCAATCCTTAAAGACGCATCAGCCACAGCAGTGTTTGGTGTGCGTGGTGCTAACGGTGTAATCCTTGTCACCACCCGTCGAGGCGAGATTGGTGCGCCCTCTGTGACTGTGACCGCGTCTGCAGGTCTCCAGCAGATTTCAAAATTCCTTGAACCGGCAAGCTCTTATGAATATGCAACAGCCTATAACCATGCACAGCAGGTTGAAGGCGTTGATCCTTCAGGCTGGAAATATTCTCAGGAAGCTATCCAGCACTGGAAAGATATGGATATGCCGACAGTTTATCCCAGTACAAACTGGTTTACATATCTTATGAACGACCACGCATGGCAGGAACAATATAATATAAATGTATCAGGTGGTACAGAGCGTGCGCGTTACTTCGTGTCAGTAGGTATGCTGAATCAGGACGGTCTTTTCAAAACATTTGACCAAGGTAAAGATGCCAACTTCAAATATCGTCGTTACAACTACCGTGCAAACCTTGACGTTGACCTCTCAAGACTGAGCTCTATCTCAATCGGCATCGGTGGCCGCATCGGTAAACGCAATTCAATCGGTAACGGTGAGTACAACGGTCAGTCAGGCGTCTTTGGTGTAGAGGGCCTTCTC
>CAMWNL010000348.1 GCA_947175585.1 uncultured Bacteroidales bacterium
CGAGCGGTGCTGATAGCAACCGATTATCGTTGTCGACCTTGGCTCGCAGCCATAAACAAATCAATGTACATGGCAATAGAAGCTGACCGGACATACGGAGAGGCTCGGCACGATGCAGGAGAAAAAGGACTTGCCGCCGCCAGAGCCATAGGACTTCTTAGCTACAGAGGTCAGTCTGCTTACGACAGCACACAGGATGACATTGACTATGACCATTCACCATTTGAACGACGTGCACATAGTTATCAGGCTTATCAGGGCAAAAAACTTTGCGACCGTTTTGATGTGTACAGTTACATAAAGATGTGCAGGTCGACAGATTCACATGACATAGCTCGTGGACGCGGATCATTTTCAGATGCATTAAAGACGGTAAAAGCAAATTGTTTGGTTGTAGCGATCAGTTCTGATATTCTGTTCCCTCCGTCTTACCATAAAGAATTAGTATCCATGTTGCCGAAATCAGAATATCACGAAATAGAATCAGACTACGCCCACGATGGATTTCTAATCGAATATGAGAAGCTCGGCAATCTCATAGGCGACTTTTACAGTCGTTCGTAATATTAATAACTAACAATAGCATATTTATGAGTAAAGATATACGTATAGGCTTATTCGGATTTGGGACAGTTGGACGCGGACTTTTTGAATTATTACGCGATGTGCCCAATCCAAATGTCTCAATAGAACGCATTTGCGTGCGTAACATACATCGCGATCGAGGTGTAGACGCAAAGTTTACCGACTCGGCTGAAGATATATTCGGAGACCCCAATATAAACTTTATTGTCGAACTTATCGATGATGCAGAAGCATCATTCGAAATAGTATGCCGCGCTATCAAAGCTAAACTACCGGTTGTCACAGGCAATAAAAAGATGCTCGCTCACAAATTGCCGGAATTGATTGAGCTACAAAAAGAGTATGACACCACCCTACTTTACGACGCATCAGCCTGCGGTTCGATTCCAGTCATCAGAAATCTTGAAGAATACTATGACAATGACCTTCTAATTTCAGTGAAGGGTATTTTGAATGGTTCATCAAATTTCATTCTTTCAAAAATTTTCAATGAGGGAATGTCTCACTCAGATGCGCTTGAACTGGCTCGCAAAGAGGGTTTTCTCGAAAGTAATCCGACGCTTGATCTTGATGGTTGGGACTCGCTGTTTAAACTCGTAATTATCGGTGTTCATGCTTTCGGTGTATATGTCAATCCCACAAAAGTCTTTAACTACGGCATCACTCACATGAATGATGACGATATTCGCTTTGCAAGAGAGAAAGACCGACGAATCAAACTGGTAGCTCACGTAGAGAAACTATCTGATAACAGATTAATCATGTGTGTCATACCACAGTTAATATCACGCAACAAGTATATTTATTCCGTTGAAGACGAATTCAACGGAGTGGTGATCAAAGGCTTATTCTACGACAAGCAGTTTATGTTCGGCAGAGGCGCCGGAGCGAGACCAACTTCTTCGGCAGTGTTGTCTGACATTACAGCGTGTCTCTACGACTATAAATATGAATATAAGAAATTACGCCATTCGTCCACTCTCCCGCAGTTTACAGATGATATTTCATTCAGAGTCTATATAAGATATACAGATCCGGTCGATCTGGGCCTTATGCATTTCGAAGAAATATACGAAAGCTATTCTTCAAAAGGTTACAATTACATGGTCGGCCGAGTTTCATTAAAGAGTCTGCATGCTGCACGTGAAGCTCTAAATA
Source organism: uncultured Bacteroidales bacterium (assembly GCA_947175585.1). Classification (GTDB taxonomy): domain Bacteria; phylum Bacteroidota; class Bacteroidia; order Bacteroidales; family Muribaculaceae; genus CAG-873. Next base: position 1,744 of record CAMWNL010000348.1, read on the forward strand.
GCCGGAAGGTTTTTCTTGCTGCTTATCCGGCTGATTGATCTTTAAGATGTCTTTTATTTGTTCACATTCACAAAAACACTCAGGACTATATTTGTGAGGGAAAAAGGTGTCTATTTGTGTTGGATTTTTCGTCCATCAGCACACAGAATACAGCAAAAAACACTATCTTTGCGCACGTCAAGACCGCAGACTGTTCTTTTCACGGGACTTAATTTTATTGGGACATCAGGACCATTATTTAACTTATGAGGCAGGGGAAACTCACCTACCTCTTTTTCCCCACAAAGATAGTATAGATCTTGGCTGTTATTATGCACCGGGCGTAAAAACTCCCATTTTTATGTAACTTTACAATAACAATTTAGGCATAACGATGAAACCGACCGAAGAACGCTGGACCGAGATTGAGCACCTGCCAAAGTGGGACGAAGAATTTTATGACGTCTATACGGCAAAAAAATTTGGGAAATGGGTGATGCTCAAGACTCTTAAAAAAGAATACAAAGGCGTCGACGAGTACGAGGCTATGATTGAAAAAGAGTTTGATACCCGTTATAATCTCGCCCATCCCAATATCGTTATGATTAATGATTTTGAAGACGTGCCCGGTATTGGACGATGCATAATCACTGATGACGTTTACGGTGATTCCCTGCGCTCCCTGCTTGACTCAGGCAAAGTGACCCCGACACACATCAACAAACTTAAAACCCAATTTTTAAGTGCGCTGGAATATATCCAGACAAATCACATAGCTCATCTTCCAATAAGGAGCGAGCGAATAATCTTCACAGAAAATATAGGAAATCTTAAGCTTATTGATGTCGGCTTCGAACAGCGTCCGGCACTTACCCCGGAACAAGCTTCAGATGATATCCGCAACTTCGGTGCTATTATAATCGAAACTCTCGACAAAAGTGGTATCAGCGACCCCCAGCTGAGACGCATCGCCGAGAGATGCGGAGACGCTGACCGTCGCTACCGTGATATAAGTGACTTGCGCATGGCAGTCGAAAATCGCCACGGCAATAAATTGTACATCATAATTATAATATTCCTGGCTATCATGGTTGCTATACTCGCATGGCTGTCTTCTCCTTACAGACCTGCTGCTCCTGATATGAAAACAATTGAAATTTCCGATAAACGATAAGCCTTACTCCCAACTGACATGCCGATAACAATAACTCCATTAAAACCGACTCGCAGTGAACTGCTGCGCTATGTCAAGTTTGCCATAAACT
>CAMWNL010000349.1 GCA_947175585.1 uncultured Bacteroidales bacterium
GGGGGGCTGAAATCCGTGTGAATAATGCCGGTGAAGGTGCTCTCAAGAATACATTCGGCAACCTCAATCTTCTCTGTGATAAGTGGGTTTACGGTGAGAATGTAGAGCCTACTAAAGAAGCGCTCGGTCTTAATGCCAGTGTGAATCTTAACGAAGAAGTTGATGTGGTCTATGAAGAGGATAACAATCCCAACTCATGTGCTCCGACTTTCGTTACAGTTCCTCCCACTGAACCCAATAAGCCCAAACTCGAGACTATCGCAACGATCATCAACGATCACAGCCATCCCATCTCTGCTACCTGTATCCAGTTTGACGGTAACAAGGCTTATCTGTCATGGCATGAACGTGGTGAGGGTATCCAGGGTTGTATCGAGGTTGTTGAGAATACTGCTGAAGGCGTTAAGCTCATCGCTTATGCTCAGGACCCCAACACTGACTACAATCACATCATCGTTGACGGCAACCGTCTCCTCGCGGTAGGTCATAATGCAGAGCACGCTATCGTAGGCGAAATAGCTCTTAATGGTGGAACATTCGAGAGCGGTGCAGAAATCAACTTCACTCATCTTAAGGGTAACCGCATTGCCGGTGCAGACAATCCTGAGTTCTATGGTGGCGACGGTAACTGCATCGTTCGCAACGGCGACTACCTCACGGTTGCTTCTTACGGTGGCTACCATACTCTGACCAGCGACCTCAAGCGTCTCAATGATGATCGTGACGGTGCATTCAGAACCACGGGTTCAGGTAAGCATCTCTCACTCGTAGGTGGCAAACTCCTCGCTCTCAATCTCACCGAACGCAATCAGGGCGCGGAATCTTCACCTGCCGAGCTTCGCCTCTATGCCGCAGATGATTACAATTGGAGCAATCCTACTATAGTTTCATCAGACCTTGTAATCTCACCCATCGACGGCAAGAATACAATTGCCCTCGACAACGATGGTTCAATGTATGTAGCTCTCGGTCACGGCGGTCTCAAGAAGTTCAATGCCGATGGTGCACTTGCCGGTGAATACAAGGCCGGTGAAACTCAGCGTAATCCCGCCAACGGTCTTGCAGTTGACGACAAGTATCTCTATGTTGCATTCGGTTCAGGTCTCTATATCTTCGACAAGAGTGATATTACCAAGCCGATCCTCACTTACACTAACGGCAAACCCGGAGCAACCAACTATCCCGGTAATACAGCTGAAGAAGGTATAAATGCATCTTGTAACTATGTTGCTGTTGACGGCGACATTATTTACCTCGCCTACGGCAGAAACGGTGTAGACGTGCTTCGTATGACCAATCGTTAAACATCTGTTTGTTACAGCCTTTAAGGAGTAGGTATGCCTTCGGGCATACCTACTTTTTTCGTATATTTGTCCCTCTGATAAAAAAATCGTAAATTCGCCCTTGATATGCTAAGCGATTCAATAAAATCAGAATTCCTCGCAACGGTTGCGTCGACCATAAGCAACCGTAAGTTGCTTGAACCGGGCGACCGGGTAATAGTGGCTCTCAGTGGTGGTGCGGATTCTGTGGCGTTGCTCGCGGCTCTTGTCATGCTCGGTTATGATTGTCAGGCCGCTCATTGTAATTTTCATCTTCGGGGAGCGGAGTCAAACCGCGATATGCGTCATGTTCAGGATATTTGCCGTAAACTCGAAGTTAACCTCACGGTGAAGGAATTTGATGTCAAGGCGCGACAGCGAGCGACGGGCGAGTCTGTCGAAATGGCGTGCCGGTCTTTGCGCTATGATTGGTTTGAACATTTGTTGATTCAGGAAAGGGCAAGAGCGTTGGCTGTAGGACATCACAGCGAGGATAGCATAGAAACAATACTTCTTAATCTGTGCAGATCAACCGGAATTGACGGACTCAGAGGCATACGCTATCGCAGAGATTTTATTATCAGGCCGCTTCTCGACTGCACGAGATCGCAGATTGAGCAGTTTCTCGCCTGCGTCGGATTGGATTTCGTGGAAGATTCGTCAAATAATTCTGACGCTCATCTACGCAACAGGCTGCGTAATCATGTTATCCCCGAACTGTTGAAATATTTTCCTCAAGCCGGGCGATCAATTCTTAATACTGCTGTCAATCTTGATTCGGTGGCGCGTATTTATCATCGTGCGATCGATACGTATCGAGACCGCTATGTCAGTACAAATGGTAAAATAGACCTTGCAGGTCTTTTGACGGAGGCCGGGGATGATGCGTCAACAATCCTTCGCGAAATACTGAAGGACTATGGAGTCACGACAACACAATGCGCGGATATCGTCGCCTCGTCATCACGGTCCGGATTGAAATTCCCGACTGTGACAGGAGCGACAATTGAGCTTGACCGTGGGGTGCTGTCAATAAATTGTTCGGCCGGAATGTCTTGTCCGGTCAAGCCGACCGATTCAATACCTGTTGATCTGCGGCGCGACATATTGACTCCTGTTAATCTCCGGATATCCAGTCATCATATTAGCGAGTTTGCTCCTGAACGTGATTCGGCAGTCATCTATCTTGACAGCTCGGCGCTATCTGAAGAACATAAGTGGTCGCTGCGACGTTGGCGCGAAGGCGATCGTATCCGTCCCTTCGGACTCCGGGGGTCGCGCCTTGTCAGCGACCTCTTCTCTGATGCGAAATATTCAGCCGCTGACAAACGCAATGCTTGGCTGCTGACATGTGACGACGATATTGTCTGGGTAGTCGGGTTACGCGCGTCCGCGCTATTTCCTGTGACGCCCGATACACATGAATTTCTGAAAATAAAATATAGACATACATGAATTTTCAAAAGACCATTATTCGTGCTTTGGCTCTGACGGTAATTCCGTCTGCCGCGAGCATGACTTCATCGGCAGATGAAGCCATTATTTCAACTGATGCTTATACTTGGCGAGGTGACACAATCATTCAAGACGAATATCGTGCATGGGCTCCGAATGTTGAGCAGATTATCTCGACTTATCATGCCCAGCCCGGTTATTATAT
>CAMWNL010000350.1 GCA_947175585.1 uncultured Bacteroidales bacterium
CGTTACATCTGCGGCTCACGTAGAGTTTCACTCTCGAATCGTGGCACAGAAATATCTTGCCCGTGAGCTCATATCATTTGCCGCTCAGATCGAGAATAATGCGTTCGACGAGAGCATTGATGTCGATGACCTGCTGCAGGAGGCTGAGGGCAAGCTGTTTGAAATCTCACAGCGTAATGTAAAGAAAGACGTTACCCAGATTGACCCGGTGATCACGTCAGCGCTCGATCAGATTCAGGCTGCCGCTAACCGCACATCAGGTCTTAGTGGACTCCAGACCGGTTTTCACGAACTTGACAAAGTCACTTCAGGTTGGCAGAACTCTGACCTCATTATTATTGCTGCCCGTCCGGCAATGGGTAAGACAGCGTTTGTGCTGTCGATGGCTAAGAATATGGCGGTCAATTATAATATACCGATAGCTGTATTCTCGCTTGAAATGAGTAACCTTCAGCTGGTCAACCGTCTGATATCTAATGTTTGCGAATTGCCCGGTGAGAAGATCAAGAGCGGTCAGCTGACATCACTCGAATGGGATCAGCTGATGGCTCGGATAAAACACCTCAACGGAGCTCAATTATACATTGATGACACTGCTTCGCTGTCGGTATTCGAATTGCGAACCAAAGCTCGCCGATTGGTGAGAGAACATAATATAAAGATGATAATCATCGACTACCTTCAGCTGATGAATGCATCCGGCATGAAGTTTGGTTCGCGAGAACAGGAGGTCAGTATGATTTCGCGTTCATTGAAACAGTTGGCAAAAGAGTTGAACATCCCGATTATCGCTCTTTCTCAGTTGAGCCGTCAGGTCGAAAACCGCAGTGACAACAAGCGTCCCCAGCTTTCTGACCTTCGTGAATCAGGTGCGATCGAACAGGATGCCGACATCGTGTGCTTTATTCACCGTCCCGAGTATTATTATCATAGTGATCAGGATCCGAGCGGTAAAGACATTCGCGGTTTGGCTGAATTTATCATTGCCAAACACCGTAGTGGTTCGGTTAAGGATGTCAACATGCGTTTCCGTGCGCAGTTCGCCCGTTTCGAAAATTGGATTGAGGAGGGTGGTGATTCTATTGTCGAGTCGGCTCAGTCGCGACTCAATACAATGGACAGCGATCCGTTAACCATGCCTTCACCGGTGACCGGCGGCACTGCAATCCTACATTCTTCAACTGACGAACCCGTTCCATTTTAGCGAGTTACAATATTTAGCGAAATTTTTTTCAAAAAAAATAAAATTAAAACAAACCTTTTTTGGTGATTCAATGTTAGAATAGTACAACCGGGCAAAACAACAACAACGGTTGTAAAAACAATGCAGAATTATTAATCACTAATTTATGTTTGATATGAAAAAAGTCGCTTTATTGTTTGCTGTCGCACTAAGTAGCTTGGCAGTTAACGCACAGAAAATTGACAAAAACGAGTTGAAACAGCTTCAGGCTTTCCTTACCGCTCCTGCTGAAAAGGATGCTTCTAACGCTGAGGCACTCAAAATCACCGACATTAAGAACCCTTCTACTTGGGAAGGCGTTACAGTTGAAAATGGTCATGTGACCTCGATTGACTGGAAAGGCAAAAAGATCGCAGGCGATCTCAATCTTAGCGGTTTCACTGCTCTTCAGAAAGTAGATGTTTCTCGCAACGCTCTTACCTCTGTTTCTTTCGCCGGTGACGCAGCAATTACCGAACTCAATTTCTCAAGAAATAAAATTACAAATGCTGACCTTACAGGTTGTACTCAGGTTGTGAAGGTTGCCGCTAACAATAACCGCATCACCGATTTCGAACTCTCCGGAGTTACAGCTCTTGAAAATCTCAACGTTGCTTCTAACCACCTTCAGGCGCTTGACCTCTCTTTCGCTCCGACTCTTAAAACAGTCAACTGTCAGTCAAACGCTCTCGAATATCTTAACGTTACAGATTGCAAGGCACTTAAGAATCTCTACTGCGGATACAACAAACTCACTACTCTTACACTCGCAGGTGTAGACAATCTTCAGAACCTCAATATCGACGATAACTCAATCACTAACCTTATCGTTTCAGGTCTGCCCTCACTGTCAACATTTGTTTGCTCTGACAACAACATGAAGTCTCTCGCAGTTCGTGACTGCAACGTGATTCTCGATATCGTTTGCTCTTACAACGACCTCACCTCGTTCACAGTTTCAAACTGCCCGCAGCTTCAGTTCGTAGATTGCTCTTACAACGATCTTACCACTCTTAGCCTCAGCAATCAGACTTTCCTCCAGCGTTTGCTTTGCAACAACAACGAACTCACAATGCTCGACGTATCATTTGACCAGGCTCTGACTTATGTGAACTGCCGCTTCAATATGATTACCGACCTTCGCACAGTTGCTTGCCCCAACCTCCACATGATTGCTTGCCAGTGGAACTATTAATCAAAAGAAATTATAACTGACATAAGACATTCTCAACGTTGAGGCTCTTTGAGCCCGACAATAAAGCGAGGCCACTCCGTCAATGACAGAGTGGCTTCGCTTATTCTCAATATTGTGGAGGATTATTCGAAAAGATGCTGGAAGATCAGGACGTCCGTATATTGGCGCCCTCTTTTAAGCCATGATTTAAGACAACCTTTTGATTTGTAGCCGCAGTGCTTGAATAGTGCTATTGAGGGCGTGTTGTCTACGCTGACTATTGCGGCCAATTGATGGAGACCTAACGTTACGCGGCCATAATCGTTGATGAGCGAAAGCGCTTCCGAGGCGAAACCTTTCCCTCGATGTTCTGCCGAGATAAATATCCCGATGAGTGCATGCCCGTCACGTGCGTCAAAATCATATATGTCAACTGTGCCGACTGCTTTTCCCGACTCATTGTCTACGATCATCATGCGCAGTTGCTTCTGAGTGAAAATATCGCCGTCATAGTTGTCAATGTATTGCCATATTTGGTGACGTGAGAGTGGTGCGCGTGTAGAGCCGAATGGCCATAGTGTAGTAT
>CAMWNL010000351.1 GCA_947175585.1 uncultured Bacteroidales bacterium
TCCGTTTGTTGCCGAAGCTTGGTTTATAGACCAGTGTATCTTTGACCTGCAAGTGAAAGCACTTATACCGGTTCTCGCCCACCCTGAGCGCTACAGCTACTATTTCAAAAACCGCGACAGATATCATCAGCTACATGCCGGAGGAGCGAAATTTCAGGTCAACCTGCTAAGTCTCGCCGGAGCCTACGGCAAGGAACAGCGCGATGTAGCCGAAATGCTGATTTCAGACAACTTGGTCGACTTTATCGGAACAGACCTACACAACTCGCGCCACGCTGACATCATCGACGATTACCTTAAAACAAAGCAAGCCCACAATCACGCGGACTCGCTAAGAGGTAAATTACTCAATGACAGACTCTAAATAATTAGCATAAACTTCAAAAGTCGGGGGAAAGGACGGTCTGGATTGCAAATTCAAGCATTGTGTCTACACCTGAGAGGGCGAGGATCGGGTCGAGGTCAACAGCACATCCCGGAGAGGGGTCGACACCGGTCTCGGTAGTTATGCCCTTTGCATCGTAAACAGGACACGCCGACATTCTGACACCCCATCCGCAGGGAATCTCTGAAGAGAACGGCATGCCGCTGCCTCCGCCGGTGCGAGATCCGACTATTTTTACATTAGGAAGATATTGCATCACCGATACAAAATTGTTGGCGGCGCTGAATGTACTGCGGTTTGCAAGTACGACCACAGGTTTAATCCAACGCACCCTACCCGTCTCGGCCGGGTCAAAGTAATATGGGTATGGTTCTGAAAAATCGCTATGTCCGGGACCGGTCTTATGACAAATTGATCCGGCAAGGATGCGCTCGCTGATAAAACGTGAAACTATAGTCTCTACGTTGGTCATCGCTCCGCCGCCGTTGTCACGAATATCAATGATTATGCCCTTACACAAAGCAAACTGCGATAAAATAGCGTCAAGGGCTCCCTCACCGACACTGTAAGAAAACGAGGGATAACGGATATAGCCGACGTCTTCGCGGAGAACGGCATAGTCGATACCCCCGACGGTTGAATAGTCAAAATCAAGGTAATATTGCTCAACGAGACGCTCGTCATAGTTCTGAGGATAGTCTGACCACCATTTACGATAATAGGAGGTCTTGAATGATGATGAAAGATTGACATGGCCGTCCTGAAGTTCATCAAGCATCTCGGCACATAGATTGAAAAAGTCAAGTCCACGCATCTTAGGATTGACGCGAGGACGATACCGGTTATAGACATCGTTCCAGTCGATGCCCTTTTCTTCAAAAAAACAATAATGCTCGTCGACAACTGTCCAAAGCGCATCGAAATTACCTTCATAGTCCTGATCCCACTCGTCGACATGGTGACACGATGTCAGCGTCAGTACCGACACGAAAACAAACGCGATATGATTGAGAAATTTATTCATCAGTAAAGAGCCGAAATGATTTTTGCCTTGGAAGATAACTTGCCGGAACGATTGAGTGACAGCCACTCACCACTGACGCCTATAGTCAGAGCATGGGTAATGCGACGGGTAACGATATTATTGACTTTTGTCGACAATATGTCGCCGGAGTAACCGATACGAAGATTTGTAGACCCGAAACGCAAGTCTGCAGTCAAAAGATTATTCAGTCTAAAATAGTTACCCCACCATGCGCCATGGACAAGACCCGAATGGTTGCCGAGATAAATTTCATAATACAGTTCGCCATAGTCAGGCGAAAAGAATATACCGGTTACAGGTAGTGTCGGCTGATAACGCAGACAGACGGGAAGACGGGCAATCTTAAAATTATAGACCGCGGCTCCGGTGAACGCGACAGTCCACGCCGCCTTGGCCGAAACCGGATTATTACCGTTACGGGCAAGATAGAGAGCTCCGATATCAGCCATAGTCGAACCTCCGCCATAAAGCTGCAAGCCCGACACGGCCGGAATCGACCAACGGTGCATCATGCCCCACGATAATTCGAAATCGAGATCCCACATCGTAGCATTACGGGCCGGATTGAGCGCGCGGTTGAGCGCCAGCCGACCGGTGAGACGCATCACCCATTTTTCAGGTGAAAACCTCATGGCCTGCATACGTTCATAAGCGAGAGCATAGCTCTGACCCTTGTAGTTGAGAGGCGTAAGATATGTATCGTAAAGCGAAGAAGAGCCGACTTCAAGAGTGTAAGCCGCCATGACCGGCCGCAAAGGCTTGTCAGTATCGGCACCTTTCATTGCAAGCGCACACAGCAGAAAGGCAAACAGAGCACGAAAACGCATAGCTGAATCCGGATTAGAATATACGTTGTTGACCTGTTATCTCATCACGCACTTCGTCGTCTGACTTATCTTCATCGACTTCGTCATGGATATCGACAACTTCAGCATCCTGCGTTTCTTCGATTTCATCATCAATCTCCACCGCTCCCGGTTTTGGCTCAAGTTCCTCGACTGAGCCGAGAGCAAAATTAGTCAGTCGCTTACCTTTAGCCTTGAACGACTTAACGGCGATAAACTCTTCGGCATCAATTATAACCGGTTCGCGGAAATCATCAGGGGCACCAAAGGTCACTTTAAACATCGCCCCGGCTTTATCACTAAGTGCAATCAGTGTGGAGTCTTCATTCTCACCGAGGAAGCGCTGACGACGCTGAGAGGGCTCGAATGTGAAACGCTTGATATAAGGATAACCCTGATCTGCATCGTTCAGAACCGCAGTCCAGACATGCTTCGGCCTGAATTTTTCGATGATGAGGATATTATCAGGATAGTGGTTGGTGGCGTCGTAGGTGGTTGTATAATATTCACCATTCTTAAGGATAACAAGCACCTGGTCATCACCCTGAAACTCGCCGAGAAATTCGCCGCGGCCGTCATAATTGATGCGAAGCACATCCCGGTCAAACCACACTTCACGACCGCCGAGTGTCGAAGCCCCACGCTCCTTGAGCGAGAAGCGATGGACCTCATTCTTAGTCACAAGATTGCCCTGTGACT
>CAMWNL010000352.1 GCA_947175585.1 uncultured Bacteroidales bacterium
GCCATTGTCGTATAGTTTTTTTTGTTTTTTTAAATTGAAATTACTCTTTGTTGGATAAAGTTTCCAATACACCATGAAGGATATTGGCACCGCTCTGGAGAGCGCTGATAACGTTCTTCGCAGGAGACTGAAGCAATGCCACAACGTCTGCGATGAGCTCGTTCTTGCTCTTGATATTGGAAAGAACATCCAACTGGTCCTCGCCAATGTAAACACTTTCCTCCACGAAAGCACCCTTCAACATAGGAAGAGTATCTTTCTTGTCACGGAACTTCTTGATCATCTTAGCGGGCGCATTGCCTACATTGCTAAGAAGAAGAGTAGTCTCGCCGTGGAGAAGATCATAAAGACCGGAATAGTCAGTCTCGCTTGCCTCGAATGCCTGCTTGAGAAGAGTGTTCTTCACGCAAAGCATCTTTATATCAGCTCCGAAGCATGCACGACGGAGTGCGCTTGTTTTCTCAGCATCAAGACCTGCGGTCTGCATCAGATAAACACAGCTGTAATTCTTCAGCTGGTCGCCTATATTGGCAATAATTATAGCTTTATCTTCCTTTTTCATTACTCTGTTTCTTTATTAATTATTCGGCAACAGATTTAGGTTCGACTTTCACGCCGGGACCCATCGTGCTTGAAAGATAAATGCTCTTAATATATGTGCCTTTGGAAGTGGCGGGTTTAAGTTTAATCAATGTATTGATAAACTCCTTGGCATTGTCGCGCATCTGCTCGGGGGTGAAAGACACCTTGCCGATAGAAGCGTGTACTATACCTGTCTTATCCACTTTGAAATCGATCTTACCCTGTTTTACTTCCTTCACTGCCTTAGCCACATCCATAGTGACTGTGCCGCTCTTGGGGTTAGGCATCAAGCCACGAGGACCGAGGATACGACCCAAGGGACCGAGCTTACCCATTACTGAAGGCTGAGTGATGATTACATCAACATCAGTCCAACCCTCTTTGATCTTCTGAAGATATTCATCAAGACCAACATAATCGGCACCGGCTTCTTTGGCTGCAGCTTCTGCGTCAGGGCCGCACAAAACGAGCACTTTAACCTGCTTGCCAGTACCATGGGGAAGCGAAACTACGCCACGCACCATCTGGTCGGCTTTGCGGGGGTCAACACCAAGACGGACATCAATATCGAAAGAAGCATCAAACTTCTCGAAAGAAGTTTCCTTTACTTTTTCAGATGCCTCGATCAAGGTATATTCCTTCCCCGGTTCAATCTTCGATAAAGCCAACTTTTGATTTTTTGTCAGTTTTCCCATTTTCTTGAAGATTTTTAGTTAAGTTCAGGGAAATCACCCTTAACAGTTATACCCATGCTTCTTGCTGTACCTGCAACCATACGCATTGCAGAATCCAAAGTAAAACAGTTCAAATCCGGCATCTTGTCTTCTGCAATCGTCTTTACCTGATCCCAGGTGATCTCAGCTACCTTCTTACGGTTAGGCTGAGCAGAACCGCTCTTGATCTTTGCAGTCTCTTTGAGCTGCACAGCTACCGGCGGAGTCTTAACGATAAAGTCGAAGCTCTTGTCAGTGTAGTAAGTGATTACTACAGGGAGAACCTTACCGGCCTTATCCTGGGTTCGGGCATTGAATTGCTTGCAAAATTCCATGATGTTGATACCCTTAGAACCCAAGGCGGGACCTACGGGAGGAGACGGGTTTGCCGCGCCACCTTTAATCTGTAATTTGATCTGTCCAGCAATTTCTTTTGCCATTGTTCTACTTTTTTAAAATGTTGTGTCGAATTAAATTTCTCCTTTGACCGTAACAAATCGTCGGATCATTCTCTTTCGACTTGGGAATTTTCCAACTCCAGATCAGTGGCTCTGCCAAAAATTTTGACCTCCACCTTAATCTTCTTTTTGTCGTTCATCACTTCCTTGATCACGCCATTGAATCCGCTGAACGGACCATCATTGACCTTGACCACTTCGCCTACTACGTAAACGTCGCCATCTTCAGCCTGTGGCTGGCGCATCTCATCGGCAGTTCCCAGCATCTTCATCACTTCACTTTCACGCAAGGGAACAGGCTTGCTCGTCTTTTCCCTTCCACGCAAAAAATCAATGACATTAGTCGTGTTTCGAAGCTCATAAACCACTTCTCCGGTCAACTGTGCCTTTACAAACACATAGCCGGAATAAAGCGTGCGCTCTTTCAACACTTTCTTGCCATTGCGAGTGGTATAAACTTTTTCTGTGGGAATCAATACCTGTGAAACAAAATTTCCGATGTCGGTATTCTTTATTGCAGCATCCAACACCTCTTTGACTTTTGCTTCCTTTCCTGAGATGGCACGCAATACGTACCACTCCTGCTTATTTTCAGCCATTGAAATCCTATGTTAAAAGTTTAAAAACTGATACTGTAAATCAACTCCATAAGAAGATTGAAAATCTTATCAACAGCCCAGATGAATACAGCCAGAATGATGGAAGCTATCAAGACCAGCACCGAACTGTTGATGAGTTGTTTCTGAGTCGGCCAAGAAACCTTATAAACTAACTCGTCATAAGATTCCTTTATATCCTTGAATAATTTCATATTTCTTTTAATTGGCACGGGAAGAAAGACTCGAACTCTCGACACCCGGTTTTGGAGACCGGTGCTCTACCAACTGAGCTATTCCCGTGTATAAAAGGGGATCTCTCGGCAAGGTCCTCAAGACCCCCTTTTTATCGAGTTTGTGTTATAGTCAACTATTAGTCCAATACCTGAGTGATCTGACCTGAACCTACTGTACGGCCACCCTCACGGATTGCGAAACGAAGACCCTGATCGCAAGCTACCGGAGTGATGAGCTTAACATCGATCTCTACGTTATCGCCAGGCATTACCATTTCTACACCCTCGGGAAGAGTAATCTCACCAGTTACGTCGAGCGTACGGATGTAGAACTGAGGACGATATTTGTTGTGGAACGGAGTGTGACGACCAC